>JBLIDJ010000063.1:0-15429 GCA_047634195.1 Flavobacteriales bacterium | reverse complement strand
AATATTGATGTAATGGTCTATTTCAAAATGGATGAAGCACCTCATGAAATGATTGATTCATGCCAAATTGAAAAACTAAATAATTATAAAAATAAACTGTCTGAAAAAGGAGTTTATTTCTGGGAATTTAAAGGGTTAAGTAATTATAAAAACTATCTTTCTCAACATCTGGCATTATTGGTTCAGCGTAAATATTGGTCAAAAGACAAACAATCTGTTAAACTTATTAATGATTTTAAAAATGACCCAATAAAACTTGCTACCGATAATTATAATCAAGCACTATTATACAGAAAAGAAGTAAATGAAATTATTTTGATGCTAGCATTATACCACCAACAAGAAGCAGAAGAAATAAATGGAGAAAATGAAAAAATAAATAGCTTATTGAAACTATCCTCTTCTCATAAGGCTTTTAATGAGATTCGAAAAGTGTTTGATAAAAGTACATTACGGATTATTGAACAAAATAAAAATCTCGAAAAAGAAATTAGTGATTTCAAGTATTCTTTTCTTAAAATGTTTAGCTCATACAGCAATGCTGTGTTAATGAATGAAGAGTTAAAGAAAAAAACGCGTGAACAGTTATTGACTTCAATTTTAAGTTTAGTTGAATTAATTACTGGCTACGAAAATATTAAATCGGAAACTGAAAAAAGTATTAAACTCCATGAAACAGAGTTAAAAGACTGCAGATTCCCAGCATACAATAGGGCTTTAAGGAAATATCTGAGAACAAAAAATATATATCGAGATATGTTTATTGATTCCATATACATGATTAAAGAATTAGAAAAGGTTACAAGAAAAATAATATAAAACAACCCCCTCGCGCAAGGCTGTGACTTGTAGCAAAACAGTTGACGCTTATCAATGTTCAGAAAGCTGTTTTTTGAGATGTGAACTAAAGCATAAATAACATACTTACATAGATTCTAAAAAACGCTTCGCTCAAAATGACGTAAGCACTAGCTTAGTTCTTGCAGATTTTAAAACTTGACAGGATTACTAATTAATGAAAGTACTTTCGGGATTCCGGTAGTAGCGGGCTCCTTAATAAGATTAAAAACACCTTGTTGTGAATTGCTTTGGTGTGGGTCGACCAAGTATTTTTTTGCGCTTGCAGTTGCGAAATCGACAAGCCCAGCAGCAGGATATACATTTAAAGAAGTACCAACCACGATCAGAATATCGGCTGCTTGAATAATAGGTATAACTTTTTCTATCATAGGAACGGACTCTCCAAACCATACAACATGTGGCCTAAGTTGTTTGCCTTTAGGGTCTAAGTCGCCTAGATTCAATGTGGTTCCGTTTATAGAATATAGACGTTGACTATCGCAGACACTTCGAGATTTTCTTATTTCGCCATGCAAATGAAGCACGTTGCTGCTTCCTGCACGTTCGTGTAAATCGTCAATGTTTTGAGTAATAACCGATACATCAAAAATATGTTCTGTGTTTGCAATGGCAATATGTGCCGTATTTGGGCTTGCTTGAACAACTTGAGCTCTTCGTTGATTGTAAAAATCTAATACCAAAGCAGGATTTGCCTCAAAAGCTTCGGGAGTAGCCACATCTTCAATCCGATAATTTTCCCATAAACCATCAGCACCTCTAAATGTTTTTATTCCGCTTTCAGCGCTTATTCCCGCACCAGAAAATATGACCAACTTCTTTTTCATCACAGAAACTTACGAATCCTTTTGTAAAGTAGTCTTTCCCCGTGCGTTATTTTTAGGTTTTAAAGGAAGAATTTCCATGTCAAAATTAAAGAACCAAGAGCTAGACAATGGCTCTTGGTTACTATTATTCCGTAAATACTGCTTCGAGTACTTCCAATGATTTAACTATACCCATGCCATCTAAGTGAAGCGTAAGAAATGATATTAAATAACGGAGTAATTCGCTTCTTTCATTTCTCGAGAAAGGGAGTTCCTCAAAGCTGACCATTTTTACCGTCAATATTTCAGATAATTTTTTACTCCATTTTTCGGTGAGCTGAAATTCACTTTTCTCAATAGTAGATTCAAAACATCCTTCCAATAAATTAAATATCGGATTTAGTGCACTATAATAATTGGTCGGGAAAAACCCTAAATACTTGGTGAGGTGGAGCAAAAAAAACAAATGAAAGTTTTCAGGTTTTTCCGTTTCATCTAATGCGTGAATACTAGATTCCACGAAATCGAATAAGGATTCATTCGACTCGTCAGTTTCGATGGTTTTCAGTAATATTTCAGCTATAAATAAAGCTATACTAGACTTTACAATATCAAAAGGTATTTCATACAAAGGACGCCTTACTGAAAGTGAAGAAAGCACGGACAATGACTGTTGTGGTTTCACCGAAGCTTCAATTTCAACAAGGCTCAGTGCCTGAATAGACGCGAGTGAAAACTTACTTTTTTTATTTCTTATGCCTTTAATAATGAAGCTATGAACACCCCATTTTTCGGTAAGAAACCTAGCAATTACACTAGTTTCGGAATGCTTAATATAGCTTAAAGCTATTGCCCTGCTTGCTATACGCATCTTATTTGGTTACAAGTACCTTGGCAGTATTGGTCTTTTTGCCAGTATCATCCGTAATTAGAAATAAGTAAATGCCTGTTTCTACTTTGTCTCCATTATAGTTTTTACCATTCCAAACAGCTTGTCCGCCTTCTGTTTGTCCTTCAAAAATCATATTTCCATAAATATCCACAACCTTAAAAAATGAATTAGCCACTAAGTTTTTTACGGCTATTACTCCATTATATCCTGGAGGCACAGGGTTGGGATAAACAATAGGGTCACTCACTTCCAACAATCCAGTAGTTGCCGTACTTTTATACGACACTAGCCCTTTTGAGGTGGCAAAAAACACCTCCCCATTTCCATGATTAAGAACAATATCCTTAATTTCATTGTCAATTAATGGGCTATTAGCACTTGTGAAGTGATGTAGCTGTCTGGTTCCATCTGACGATAATAAATATACACCACTTGCTTGTGTCCCTATCCATTTTCTATTAGCGCCATCAATTTCAATCGTAGTAATTACTTCCGATTCCAATAATATTTGAACATTGCCATCTTGCTCTATTAGAATCTGCTCTGCTTTAAATTCTTCATTATCAAATACTTCGTCTGGATTGTAAAAAATAGCAATCCCCGCATCGCTTCCTAGCCACATTTCTCCATCTAAATCCATTCTTGCTGTATTGATAGACATAGAAGGTAATTCTCCATTCCCAATTTCAGTAGAAAGTATTTTCCATCTATCGTCATTTTTATTAGCTAATGTTCCGTTGTCATCAAATACAATCATACCGCGTTTTCGAGGCCTTAACATCCATTTATATCCAGCCTCAGAAATAATTATTTCCGCAATGGGGTAGCTAAGTGGTAATACTCCTCCCAAATCGAAGCTGTGCCAATCACCTGAAGAAGTTAGTACTTTTAAAGGATAGCTACATTGAGGATTACTAATCCAAAGATTTCCATCAATATCGTATGTCAGACCTGAAACTTTAACAAAGTCGCCATCATTTCTATTCACATCTTTTTCTAATGGACTGTTATCAAGACTGTAATGATTGCTGATTACTCCATTTTTTAATTCAAACATTCCTTTTGCCCAAGATCCAACCCACAAATGTGTTGGATCGCTAGGGTCTATTGTTGAGACGATAAAGTCATATGTTCCACTGAGTTGCTCCATGTTTTGTGAACTATAGCTCGCCCATTGTTCGTCAACAAAAGCATAAAATCCTTTGGTACTATACGTATTATTCCAATTTCCAGCTACTGCACCTGACGAAATCCATAAGTTATCGTTATACATGCTCATTTGAACCATGTTGTTAAACGCTGGGCCATTAGGTACTATATATTCCTGAAGTCCTTCGGTTACATGCCATTTCACTAAGCCATATTTAGTATCTACAATCCAAACATTATCATTCAATATTAGTGCATCTGATGGTGATGAGTAGATAACTTTTGGTGTAGTCTCATACGTCCATTGGCTAAAGTATAATGAAAAATCTTGGTTGTACACTTGTACGTACTTGTTGGAAGCGAGTACTATTTGACTACCGACCACTTTTAGGCTTTTCACTTTCCCGTTTATTATAGTTCTCCAACGACTCCACGTATTTCCATCATATCTATAAATTGTATCAGAATAAGTTTGCCCACCGCTATTATCAGGTGACAAGTAATTAACCAAAAGTTTATCTGCAAAGATTGCTACGTGATTGAATTTACTGGTTGAGTTGTTGATGCTCTCATCACGAGTCCAGTTTCTAAAATCCGTCAAATTAGGGTTGTTGACATCGGCATAAAAAACACCATTATTAGTAGCTGCATACATCTTGTTTTGGTATACCCCTATATCATTAACCCTCAACTGAGTCGCGTTTGCCCCAATATAATACGTTTCCTTAATTTCTTTTTTTATTGGGTCAAAAACCACAATACCAAAGCCTGTGGATAAATAGGCAAGTTGGTTGTAAAAAAACACGCTATAAATACCAATATCACCCGATATGTTGCTGCGCTCAATGTCTGAATACGAAGTGACTTTATTCCCTTGAATCACATCAAAAAAACCATTGTCATATCCAACAATGATCATTCCCGACAAAGAATCAACACCCATAGAGAGCACACCAACTCCAGACATTCCTTGAATTTTTGAAATCCTTTTTATGCTTCCATCTGTAATATCATGAATAAATACAGCTCTGTCGGATAGTGCAATAATCTGATTGTTGTATGTTTCCACGTGACTTAAGCTACCGTAAGACAAGTGCTCTCTCCAAGCACCAATAGGTTGTTGTGACTGCCCTACAAAAGAGAACAGCAAACAAACCATGCATAAAATTCGTTTAATCATTTGAGCTATTTTGCTATTATTAACGCAAATTAACGTCTTTTAATATTCTTTTCTAAAATTAGTCTCAAAGCAATATATTTGCACACGTTTTGGCCCCGTAGTTCAACTGAATAGAATATCAGATTTCGGCTCTGAGGGTTACAGGTTTGAATCCTGTCGGGGTCACTATTTTAAAAAGAGGATGTTCAACAATGAACATCCTCTTTTTTGTAATCAATGAATCATCGACACTCATTAAATTCCTCAGAATCAGATGCTGAAAATAAATTGTTATTTTTACTGATATATGACAAAAAGTAAAACCATGAAATTTTTAATATCTACCATACTATTACTTGCCTTTAGCGTAACTACTTTCGCTCAGAATCTAGTTTTCAGCACACCTTCGCATTTAGAAGAAGTTACATACACTGCTGAATTCCGTAATTATGATATTAAATTTAAAACGCCTCAGCCACAAGAAACCGTTTACAAGTGGGATAGAGTTTCCTTAACCTTACCAGAAACTTGGAACTTCTCTTTGTGCGATCATATGGGATGTTATGCTGGCGTTCCACCTACAGGGACCATGACCACTATAACCTTGGAACAATCACAAGATGGAATGGAAGGGTTTTTTAAATTAACTGTCAACACAGACGACTTTGTAGGTGAAGGTTGGCTTGTATTGTATGTTTATGAAGCAAATAATATTGCACTGGGAGATACAGTAACTTTTCACTTAACACATGCCGATGCAACAGGCATAACTGCCGAAATCATCGAGAAAACTGAACCAATGATTTATCCTAATCCTGCCTCAGACAAGCTTAACATTGCATTGAGCAATTTGGCGTACATGAAAAGTGTAACTGTGCACAACGCCATAGGAAAAACTGTCTTAACAAACCAAAAAGCTGTCTTGAGTAAAGAGATTTCATTAAATGTTTCTGACTTGGAAGAAGGTATATATTTTGTTTCTATTGAAACAATGCAAGGCGATGTATTGACGCAAAAAATAATTGTACGTTGATGTTAAACTCCTTCAAAAGTTTAGTTCTAAGAACATGTGCTTTAAACATTCTATTTGTCATTTTTTTTGTGTCCGCAGGATTTTCCAATCAATCTGAAGAGCGTATTTACATAAATAGAGGTGAAATGTTAGCTGTAGATAGTACTTATCTGCCCTATTTAGCATTCAATGAAAGCAATGTGTTTAATAAAACAAATACCATCATTGAACTCAACATTGGCGACACACTAAGATTGATGACAATCAATACCGATACGATCAATCATGACTTAGCTGTTAAAAATCACGCAAGTCAAAACACAACCATACTCGCTTTAGACAGTGCCATAATCACTTTCATTTTTAACGAAGCTGGAGCTTTTATTTTTCATGATCCTTCAGAAAACGAACGATTTCGATATTTAGGTTTAGCAAGTATGATTATTGTTAAAAACCCTAGCCACACTAACCGAAGTTTTTATTGGAACATAAAAGATCACGACAAGAATTTTAATACGCTTTTAAATCAAGACAATTCCGTCTCATGGAATGACTATTACCCAACCTATTTCACCATTAATGGAAATAGTAATCCATATATTAATCAAGATCCTCTAGCAAGAGTTACAGGGAGTGTTGGAGACACTATTCTTGTATATATGGTGAATACAGGCCAAGCTATCCACTCTATTCATTTTCACGGATATCATTCAACCATTATTCAGTCAAGTAAATTCCCTGCTCATGTTGGGCGAAGTAAAGATACTTTCCCTGTGTATAACATGGAGTTAGTGGTGATTGAAATGGTACCAGATAAGGTAGGAGAATATCCAGTACACGACCATAATTTAGTGGCAGTAACTGGTGGCAATATGTATCCAAACGGCATGTTTTTAACCATGTTAATTAAATAAACATGAAAGCTAGTCTATTATTAATCGGATTTTTTATTCAAGTATTTGCCTTTGGACAAGAGGAAAAATATAATTTATTAATTGCAAGAAATACTGGCGCAAAGGAATTAGCCAACGGTGAAACAATTAAAGTATTTGGCTTCGCGGAAAACTTAGGCTTGCAGCCCGGTGTGCCTGGCCCAACTATTACTTTAAATCAAGGAGACTCTGCTATTATAGATTTATGGAATGTCTCTCAAGGAGCACCTCACACAATACACTTACATGGTTTAGATGTCAATCAAGCAAATGATGGCGTACCACATTTGTCGTTTGAAGTTCCCCATATGGAGCACGGTTATTATTTCTTTAAAGCCACTCATCCTGGCACTTACTTGTATCATTGTCACGTAGCGTCAACTATCCATGTTCAAGCAGGTATGTATGGGTTAATTATTGTTAAACCTACCGACGGTAGTAATAACACTTGGGATAATGGGTATGCTTACGAACAAGAACACTCTTTCTTTTTATCTGAAATTGATACGGTATGGCACAGGGATGACGTTTTACTTCATGATCACAAACCAAATCAACCTTCTCAACAAATACAGATACCGCAGTATCATCCACAGTTTTTTTTAGTCAATGGTTTCTCTGATCAACAATTGGCTGAAAATAATGTTCGTATTGATGCATTAGTCAATGAAGTGAACTATGCCCGATTAGCCAACATTGGTTTTTATGGTGTACGAATAATTTTTCCTGCACTATTAGATGCTCGAATAATCGCAACTGATGGTAGGCCCATAATTTCTGAAGAAATATCAGATACGGTCATTGTTATGCCCGGTGAACGATATGGCGTATTGCATAAAGCTTCTGCTGAATTTGAAGGTAACATTCGTTTCGAATATTTTAACTTAAACACGATGGAAGTTAAAGAGGTGCAGTTAGTTCCTGTGAGTGTTGATGGAACTATCGGTATTGCTGATTTAAAAAGCGATGTTTCAAATTGGAAATTAGTTCCAAATCCGGCTAAAGAATTAACACATATTGAACTAAATTTAACGAATCAAACTTTGCTGGAAGTAGTGGTCAGAGATATTCAAGGGAAAAAAGTGCTTCATTTTGCTCCTCAACTTTTTGAAAGCGGGTCACAATCCATTCCAGTATCTGTTGAAAGTTTAACAAAAGGGCAATACCTAGTTCAAGTGAGGTCTAATAAAAAAGTACTAAAAAACCTACTGCTAGTTAAATAATCAATCATTGCACGCTGGTAAATTTATTCGTTTAAAACTTGAGAGCCTGTTGCCCATAACTTTCTTCTAGTTCCAATAATTTCTTTTTAGCAGAAAGGCCACCAGCATATCCTGTTAATTCTCCTTGATTCCCAATAATACGATGGCAAGGCACAAGAATTGAAATTGCATTAGTACCATTTGCCGGAGCAACAGCTCTGATAGCTTTTTCGGTGTCGAGTAGCGTCGATAATTCAAAATAACTTTTTGTTACTCCAAAAGGAATTTTAATCAGATCATTCCAAACACTTTTTTGAAATTCAGTTCCTATGAATTGCGTTTCAATCATAAATATTTGTCTTTTCCCTTCGAAATATTCTTGGAGTTGTGAAATCATTTATTGAATAACAATGTCATCTTTTGAAGCATAAGCCTACTCCTAAAGTAGTTTGAATACGATTATCGACACTTTTTCTCATTTTACGACATCTCCAATAACACAAACATAATCATCCGTCAAATAGGCCTATTATGAGTTCGCCTATTGGGGACTTGTAGAATTGAGTGTTTATGTTAGCCATGGAAGGTTATTTCGTTAGATTCTAGCAGTATCAAATCCAAAAATACGTTGAATCATAAACAGCTTCTCAAACAAAAAAGCTCGCTTTTAATTTCTTAAAAGCGAGCTAAATATGATAGTCAGTAATACACTTACTAGTGATTACTGAAATTGACAAAATAATTATGCGTTGACAGTCTTCAAAATTGCTTCAAATAACCAACGTCCATCTTCATTTCCTAACAATGGATCTGCTGCTCTTTCTGGGTGAGGCATCATTCCAAAAACATTTTTAGTAGCATTACAAACACCAGCAATGTTTTCTAACGATCCATTAGGGTTTGCATCTTCAGTCACTTTTCCTGAAGTATCACAATAACGGAAAAGAATTTGATCATTTTCGTTCATTGCTTTTAGCGTTTCTTCATCAGCATAATATTTCCCTTCACCATGAGCAATAGGAATCTTCAAAGCTTCTTTTGGCACATCTTGACAAATAAGCGCACTATTTGATTGAGAAATCAAATGAATGTTTTTGCAAATAAATTGATGTGATGAATTGTGTAATAATGTTCCAGGAACTAACCCAGCTTCACACAAAACTTGAAATCCATTACAAACACCTAGCACGTAACCACCGTTGTTGGCATGTTCTATCACTGCTTCCATAATCGGCGAAAACCGTGCAATAGCACCTGATCTCAAATAATCTCCGTACGAAAATCCGCCCGGCAAAACGATAAAATCACATTCTTTCAAATCGCGATCTTTGTGCCATAAACGTTCTACTTGCTGACCCATAATGGTTTCTAGCACGTAAATCATGTCCTCATCGCAATTGGACCCTGGGAAAACTACTACTCCAAATCTCATTCTGCAAATTTATAAAATCTTATTGGGCTAATGATGGAAAATAAAGGTAATTGAGAATTAATAATGCAACGAGCATAAAAATCAAGGCATTTTGCATCGATTCTTTCTTAAACCATTGTATTAGAAACGGCATTAACACAGCAATAGGAATGCATAACCAACCACCTAATTGTGATAGATGAACACCTCCAAAAAAAGTATTTAAGATCAAAGAAATAACAGCCAATAAAATTAATGTTTGTTTATGTTTTCGTTGATGAACTGTGCTGTATCTCATGGAAGAGAATACCATCAATACCGACATTATCAACAAGGTGTATAATACACCATTCGTAATTTGAGATTGCAAATAACTTATGTCGAACATGTAAATACTCATAGAAAACAAGTTGTCTAAGCCCGTAAAGTCATCTTGCCAATACATTAAAAACACAAAAGCATAAAAAGGCGTTGTGAAACCTATTCCTAGTATGGCAAACTCGCGCCATTTAAAAGGCCTCATTACAACAAGAGTAATCAATGCAAGAATGATCAAAGCCCAATAACTAGGCTGAAAAAAACCAGCTACGCCAAGTAAAAAACCTGCGTCAAAGACCTTACTATTTACAGCAGCTTCGTTGTAAATTGGTAGTATTCTTCTTAGGGCTAGTAGCAAAAATAGGTTTGCGAAGACAAATCCGTTCCACAGCAATATGGCAGGATTCATAGTTATGATTAACAAAAACAACAGACTCGACCAATGATTTGGTTTTTCATGTATGTCTTGCATGGCAGTAATAGCAGTAATGAGCCAAGCACTGATGATTAAAACCACGATTATCACCACCGTTTGCAACCAAGCCGTTTGCACAAACGACCCAAAGTATGCTGTTAAATGCTGATGTTCTAAAACAACTGCGGATTCAACCGCTCCTGAAAAATGAAAAAACACTCCTATCATTGCTCCAAAAAATGGAATTAGATAAAGTGCTAAGGTGTTATTTGTACCAAAAATTTTACTCATCATAATCTAGCAAAGATAGATTTTCGCAAAAGAAAAAAAATATGCACTTTTGCGTAGTAAAAATAAACGACATGACATTTCAAGATATTTTAACTCCCATCGAAGATTTTATGGTCTGGACTTTCGAGACTTTACTAGAGCCTATTGGGAATGCGCCTAACACTGTTATCGCAATTGCTGGTTTTATAGGTATTCTTATTTGGTTGAAAAAACAAAAAGATTACAACGCTAAGGCGGAACGAGAAGATACTATTAAGTAGTTTTCTTCACTTTTAATAATATTCAAAAGGCCTCTAATTTATTTTAGAAGGCCTTTTTTTAGTACAAATAATTATTATATGGATAACGAATAGCGTGAACCTTACGCACTTTTTCGTACAATGTCTCGCGCATTTCGTTAATGTTTATTTTGTCCTGCGCCGATATAAAAAGGCATCCATCATCGCCCAATTTTGCCATCCAAGTACGTTTCAGCTCTTCCAATGAATAGTTTTCACGTTCTTTTGGCGTCAAATCATCCTCATCTTTAGGAACGTATGTAAATGCGTCAATCTTGTTGAATACCACAATATTGACTTTTTCGGTTTTGTCAATTTCCTGTATCGTTTCGTTGACTACGTGGTATTGATCTTCGAAATTAGGATGAGAAATATCCAATACGTGAATCAAAATATCGGCCTCTCTTACCTCGTCTAAAGTAGATTTGAAAGACTCAACCAATTGGTGTGGCAGCTTACGTATAAAACCAACGGTGTCTGAAAGCAAAAAAGGTAAATTGCCAATAACAACTTTTCTTACGGTAGTATCGAGGGTAGCAAACAATTTATCTTCGGCGAATACTTTTGATTTACTCAAAATATTCATCGTGGTCGATTTCCCAACGTTGGTATACCCCACCAAAGCAACACGTACCATGCTTCCTCTATTTCCTCGCTGCACAGACATTTGTTTGTCTATTTGCTTGAGTTTTTCTTTTAGTGAAGTTATTTTGTCGCGCATAATACGACGGTCAGTCTCAATTTGTGTTTCTCCAGGTCCTCTTAATCCTATCCCCCCTTTTTGACGCTCCAAGTGAGTCCACATTCTGGTCAATCGCGGTAGTAAGTATTGATATTGCGCAAGCTCTACTTGAGTTCTTGCGCTTGACGTGGTAGCTCGTTGTGCGAAAATATCAAGAATCAAGTTGGTTCTATCCAATATACGTCTATCAAGCACTCGCTCAATATTTCGTATTTGAGTAGGAGTTAGTTCATCATCAAAAATGGCTAAATCGATACAGTGCTCTTGCATGTATCGGGCAACTTCTTCCAATTTTCCTTGACCTAAAAATGTTTTATTGTGAGGTCCCTCCATTTTTTGAGTAAACCTTTTTTTGGTGAGAACACCTGCTGTTTCGGCCAAAAAATTCAATTCATCCAAATATTCTGCAACTACGCTTTCTTTTTGTCCTTGCGAGATAACCCCAATTAAAACAGCTGTTTCAGTTAAATTGGTAGTTGTTTCTACTGTTTTTTGTTTTCCCATAATTACCCGAAAGGTATTTTCTTATTGATTATTTCTAGCTTTTTTCTTCGCAATAAATCCCTTGACATATTGCTTCATTGCCCAAACAGAACTACCTGTAATAATACCAAACAAGACGGCTTTTCTCCAAACAATTACATCTGCGATTAGCGAACTAATAAACATTTTCCCAAGCATTATCATGACAACAAGAACTAAGACAACTGCCACATGTGCAATAACCTTATTCTCATTTTTGATGCCTTTTGACATCGGCAATAAAATCAATCCAATTACTGCTGGTGTTAATGCTGTGTATTGCACATCACCTACTTGCAAATATCTTAGGCCAAACCCAAGCAATGCACACGCAATAAGTATAATGCTATAAATGTTGTTTACTACGTGTGGTTTATCACTCATGATGTATTATTTTTAACGAATGGTAAAAATACAAATTTGACCAACAGCAATTTCAATTGACATAGCTAATCTATTGCCATATCTAATCAAGAACTAATGAGGTCTTTTAATAGTGTAAGGGAGGCTTATAAGTCAATGTCTGAGCATATACTTTTATCTTATCTTCGTTTCTAATCTGACAACATCACATCCTCGTTTCATGAAACAAACCATCATATACTTGTTAGGAATAACCATTCTTTTTGGGGGTTGTTCTTTTTTCAAAAAAAAGAATGAAACGCTCCTCTATTCAACAAAATGCGATGTTGAGCGTATTCAGGGAGATTACATCATCGGGACTGACAACATCCGATTTTCAGGCGTGGAGCTGACATCTAACGAATTTTCTTTTTCTGGAACTACTGCCTTACTTTTTCATGGAAATAACCAAGAAGGTTTTAACAACAGCCTTCCTGTGTTAAACAAAAATTTAATTGAAATTAGTGCCTGGCGTAAGAAATGTATTAACTGTGGTACATTTACGTTGAAAGAAGCTTCTTGGGACAAAGTTAAATTATTGATTTATAGAATTGTAGAAGAACATAATGGCTGGGAAAAAATACAAGCTCACCACCAAGTTTCGTCCAGCATTTCAGGTAGGCAAACTATTATCACTAGCTATGTAAATCAAAAGAACAACAAAGCGGTAGTTGATGATTTTGAAGTCAAGGTTTATTCTCATCAAAAATACCCAGACTACCCCACCTTGCCTCAACTTGACATACGTGTCGATAAAGAGGATATGAAAACACTCTTAGCCTACACCATAGAAGCCAAAAAACTGGGAGTGCTCACTCAAAAACACAAAAAGAAATTTCCAGCAACGTTAAAAATTGGTCAAAAATCATTTGCGTTAAAAATTCGACTGAAAGGCGACTGGCCCGACCATGTTACAGACGACAAATGGTCTTTTAGAATAGCACTCGATAGTGGCAAGGTGCTAGGCGGATTAACAAAATTCTCTTTACACACCCCAGAAGCAAGGCATTTTACCGAAGAATACTTCTTACATAAGCTTGCTACAGAAATGGGATTATTAGCTACCGACTATGGGTTTGTACAAGTCAATGTAAATGGCAAAAATTTAGGATTGTATGCCTACGAAGAGCATTTTACTAACACCCTTTTAGCTAGAAATAGTAAGCCAATTGGCCCTATCGTAAAATTTGATGAAGAACCCTTTTGGGATATGGTTCGTTTTCAAAAAAAATTAAGGAAAGACATCATCATCCCTTTTTATCAAGCAGCTCAAGTAATTCCTTTTCAAACAAAAAAAATAGTGGCCTCAGATCGTTTATATCATCAGTTTTTGGAAGCCAAAAAACTCATGCAACATTACCAATGGAGTACCTTGGAAGGGAGTAAAACATTTGATGCTAAAAATATAGGTGCTTTTCTGGCTTTATGCGATTTTGCCAATATTTTCCATACGCTTGCTTGGCATAATCAACGCTTATATTTTAATCCTCAGTACAAAAAATTAGAGCTTATTTTATTTGATGCATTTCAACCAAATTGGCCAAAAGGTTCTAAGAGTTTACTCACCCAAGTTATACAAAACACTAGGCCGACGATAAAAAGCCATCCTGACCATCATTTTGTTAAAGCTTTGCTGAAAGACAAATCCATTTTAGAAGCTTACAAAAACACCACAATCTATTTATCGTCAGATACATTTACTAACATCTTGGATCGTTTATTAGTACATGCTCAATCCTTTGACCCAATAATGCAACAAGAGTTTCCTGATTACCAATTTAATGATGCGCATTTTAAAGCGCAACAAACCTATCAAAAGAATAACCTCGATGCTTTCGTGAAGAAACTCAATTTGGTCACTTTTGAGCGAGAAAATAGACCACTCGAAAAAAACGAATATGTTTTGCCAAATGTTAATGTAAAATGTTTTGTTGATACCGTTTACAGGATGTCCATCACCTGCGAAAACTATCACTACCAAGCAGTATCGAACCTTCGTTTCAACTTTGATTCGGACAGCTTAATTCTGAATAAATCTATCCCAGCTATTGGAATGAAACAAGGAATACCAGGCAGTTGGAGTTACAAAATTTCAAAGGAGGATTGTAAGCACTTAAAAACTATCAAGTATCAATTACAAGGTCGTGATTCTTGGTACGAAGCATCTATTTACCCATGGCCAAAGTAGCATGTTTGGATTTAACCATTCATTTGAAAAATGATAAATGAATGTTGCGCATATCATTTGAATTTTAACTTTGCATAAATCCTAGCAAAATTTCCCATGAAAAAAATTGCCTTTGTTTTTTGTTTTTTAGCGTGCATCTCAATTATTGATGCGCAAGAACATTTCCCAGTAAATGGAGTTGTTTCCAAATTCAAACCCATCTATGCATTTACACATGCCGAAATACATGTTAATGCTAAAACGACCATCAGTGATGCGACGCTTTTGGTGCAAGGAAACAAAATATTAGGGGTAGGAAATAAAGTCTCTATTCCAAAAGACGCGATTGTCAAAGACTTAAAAGGGAAGCATATTTACCCTGGTTTTATTGACTTGTATAGCTCGTATGGAATACCGGCCGTTAAAAAGTCAATCTGGAGTCCGCGACCTCAAATAACTTCTTCTAAAACAGGAGCTTTTGGTTGGAACGAAGCAATACATCCGGAAATAAATGCGGTTGAAAACTTCACGAATGATGAAAAATCAGCCAAAGAATTAAGAGCCTTAGGTTTCACCACTGTACTTACTCATCAACAAGATGGTATTATGAGAGGTACTGGAGCATTGATTAACCTGACCGATGAATCAGAAGTTCATGCTGTGTTAAATACTCAAACAGCTGCCTTTTATTCATTCCAAAAAGGTTCTTCTAGGCAAAACTATCCTTCTTCACTCATGGGTAGCATCGCCTTATTGAAGCAAACGTACATGGATGCTCAGTGGTACAAAAGCAACAAGGGAATCACTGATTTATCTTTAACAGCTTTAAATAGTTCCTTGGATCTCCCACAAATTTTCGAAGCAGATGATAAA
>JBLIDJ010000062.1:0-15717 GCA_047634195.1 Flavobacteriales bacterium | reverse complement strand
AGAAATAACGTATTCTTGAGGAGCAGAAATAGGCAAGTCGTCATACTTGAATCCTCTTCCCGTTTTTAAAATAATGTTGTTGTTGATACCACAACCACTCATTAAAATCAATGCTGATATACTTCCGAAAAGTAAAAGTTTGCCTCTATTCATACGCCAAATATACTAAGTGTCTTAAAAGACAAATAATAATAGGTAGTTTTACTTTTTAATTTCGTGAAAATGTTTCAAAAAATCAGCCCTAAAATAGTCAGTGAGCTTGAGTTAATCGTCGGGAAATCTAACCTATACTTAGATCTAGAGACACTGACAGCTTATGGCTCTGATCAAACAGAAGATTTGGTTTTTAAGCCAGAAGTTTTGGTAAAACCTAAAACAGTGGGACATATTCAGCAGATCCTTAAATTGTGCAACCAACATGAGATTCCTGTGACACCCATCGGTGCTATGACGGGTCTGTCGGGCGGTGCACTATGTGTGCATGGAGGATTAGGGTTGAGCATGGAGTTGTTTAATAACATTATTGACATTGACGAAAACAACCTACAAGTTACAGTAGAGCCAGGTGTGATTACCCAAGTATTGCAAGAAGCCGTGGCAGAAAAAGCGTTGTTTTATCCGCCAGATCCTGCATCAAAAGGCTCTTGCTTTATAGGTGGCAACTTAGCCGAAAATTCTGGCGGGCCTAAAGCAGTGAAATATGGTGTTACAGCAGACTATGTGCTAAACTTGGAAGTAGTACTTGCCAATGGGGAGAAGATTTGGACAGGAGCCAATGTCTTGAAAAACGCTACGGGTTATAATCTTACACAACTTATAGTAGGTAGCGAAGGTACTTTAGGTATTATCACTAAAGCGGTACTAAGATTAATCCCATTGCCTGTTTATAATTTATTAATGCTTGTGCCTTTTAAAAAGGCCAACGATGCGTGCAAGGCGGTTGCTGCTATCTTTAAAGCAGGTGTCACACCATCGGGAATGGAATTCATGGAGCGAGAAGCAATCTTGTTTACACTAAAATGGTTGCCTAATATTTCTCTTGTAATTCAAGATGATGAAGAAGCACATCTTCTGATAGAAGTAGATGGAAGCGATCAAGAGGTGTTAATGAATGACATGGAGATAATTCAACAAGTTGTGAGTCAATATGACATCAGTGATATACTTTTTGCTGATGACGAAGCTCAAAAAAACACCTTGTGGGAAGTGAGAAGAAAAGTGGGTGAAGCGTTAAAATCCCATACGATTTATAAAGAAGAAGATACGGTAGTGCCTCGATATGAATTAGCAAATTTATTGGCCGGAGTAAAAGCCATAGGTAGTAAATATGGTTTTAAATCGGTTTGTTACGGTCATGCAGGTGATGGAAACTTACATGTCAATATCATCAAAGACAACTTAAGTAAAGAGGAGTGGGAAGTAGGTTTGAAAAAAGGCATTGAAGAAATATTTCAACTGACTGTTTCACTTGGTGGAACTATAAGTGGTGAGCACGGCATAGGCTGGGTACAAAAAGAATTTATGGGTATTGCCTTTAACCAAGTACACCTTGACTTAATGAAAAAGATAAAACAAGTGTTTGATCCAAAAGGAATTATGAATCCTAGTAAAATATTTCCAAATTAATATGATCTGGGACGTAATAGTAATAGGTGGCGGAGCTGCTGGTTTTTTTGGCGCCATTAATACTAAAATGAATAATGACGCCTTGAATGTCATGATTTTGGAAAAAGGCAATCATTTTTTGTCGAAGGTTAAAATAAGTGGAGGAGGCAGATGTAATGTAACACACGCCTGTTTTGAGCCGAAAGAATTAGTAAAGAATTACCCACGAGGAGCGAAAGAATTGATAGGGCCGTTTCATCAATTTCAACCAGGAGATGTGTTCGATTGGTTTGAACAAAAAAACGTTCCATTAAAAATTGAAGATGACAACAGGGTTTTCCCTGAAAAAAACACCAGTCAAGCCATCTTGGATTGTTTTTTTGAAGCGTGTAAGCAATATAACATCACTCTTAAATTACAATCGGGGATAAAAAAAATAGCCATAAAAGAAGGCTTGTTTGAGCTAGAAGGCGAAAAGGAGACGTTGATGGCAAAAAAAATATTGATTACAACAGGGTCTTCACCACAATTTTGGAATGTACTAGAAGGTCAAAAAATCGATTTAGTACCGCCAGTTCCTTCGTTGTTCACCTTCAATATCAAAAATGATATTCTAGCAAAATTACCAGGAGTATCCGTTCCCAATGCGATGGTGAAAGTGCCAAGTTTGAAATTGAAATCCAACGGGCCTTTGCTTATTACCCATTGGGGATTGAGTGGCCCCGCCATACTTAAAATGTCGGCATGGGGTGCAGTTGATTTGGCAACGGTCAAATATCAATTTGAAGTAGTAGTAAACTGGTGTCCGAGTTATGACAAACAGGAATTAATTGAAGCTTTTAAAGAGCTCAGAGAAACTTCCAAAAAACAAATTAAAAACACTCCGTTATTTGATTTACCAACAAGACTTTGGGAGCAATTTGTAGCGTCATTGTTTGGAGATGATAAAAGAAGTTGGGCCGAAATGGGTAATAAACACATGGAAAAATTGGCTTCACTTATCTCAGAAAATCGAATGCTAGTCAATGGCAAAAGTACTTTTAAAGATGAGTTTGTTACTGCAGGTGGTGTTGAATTAAAAGAAGTAGATTTTAAAACGATGCAATTACGAAAAATCCCCAATGCTTATGTGGCAGGTGAGGTAATTAATGTTGATGCTATTACGGGAGGATTTAATTTTCAGGCAGCATGGACAACAAGCTGGATAGCAGCAAAAGACATGGCCAGAAAATAACTTTAGGCAACGAATCTTTTTTTAATCTTGTGCCAGTATTGTTTGTACACCAATACTTTTTGAGCGTGGTACAAAGCCATAATTAAGGTTGCTGTAGGCCATAGGAAATCAAAAAAGTCGTAATGATTCAAATGGAATTGTATAAAATTAATCAAAGAGGTGCTTGAAGTTTTTAGAAAAATGAGACCTACAGCAGAAGCAATATTTAAGTCAGCATGGATGTCAATTAAACCATTGTAAAACCCAAAAATCAAATATTTCCCAAGGTAGTAGGCCGTTAAACTAGAAATGCCAGCAGCCATCCAATAAAAAACACCATTTTCTCTATCATAATTCAACGCTGTAAAAACACCCATGATAAACCCAATAAGTACGGCAGTGAATCCTGATATTATGTAAAAGCTAAAAGCAAAATAACACCATATGTAAACGCCTATCATTGTTATGAACAGCATCCATAGGTAGTATTTAAAAAAACGTTTTAGCATAATTACACTTAATTTCAGTCAGACAAGTTAAGCTAAAATTTAGATTTTGAAAGTTGGATTGTTCCGAATAGCTCCCTAAGGCCTGTAATTTTTTTAGGGGAGTGTTATTCTCCTTTCGGAGTAGGATGGTCGGAAAGGGTCAAGGAATGTTGAATTTTTAATGTTGAATTGGGTAGAAAGTTTTTAGAAATGTTAAATTTTTAATGATGAATGTTGAATGTGTTTGAAAATCTCGACTACACTTAATTCAAGACTCGGCTCAAGAAGGAGCAATGCCATAGTTCATCATTCCTTTTGTAACGCAGTGGAAGAAAGGAATCCATGTTTTTAGTAGGATTCAGAGCTTGTCCCTATTACTTGTACTGAGCGATATCGAAGTATCGGGATGTTAGGTTTTAATGTTAATTTCAATTAATTTTTGCTAACTGCTAACTGCTAACTGCTAACTGCTAACTGCTAACACCTAACTCCCTCTAGCCACTTTCTCTTCAATGAGCTCATTCCACATAACTTTCAACTTATCCTATTATTTTATTTGCTAGTTTGTTACATTGCAGACTAGAACCAATAGCCAACCATGAAAGTTTGTATAGCAGAGAAACCAAGTGTAGCCAAAGAAATAGCTCAGGTGCTTGGTGCAAATACCCGTAAGGAAGGATACTTTGAAGGGAACGGATACCAAGTAACGTGGACGTTTGGACACTTTTGTACCTTATTTTCACCAGAAGATTACAAACCTCATTGGAAACGCTGGGATTTGAATTCTTTGCCCATGCTCCCGGAACGATTCGACACTAAAGTAATGAGCGATGGCGGTGTTCAAAAGCAATTCAACGTCATCAAAAAATTATTTGACAACACCGATTTAATCATCAATTGTGGAGATGCTGGCCAAGAAGGAGAGTTGATACAACGATGGGTAATTAAGCAAGCTAACTATACTGGAGAAGTGCAACGACTCTGGATTTCTTCTTTGACTACGGAAGCAATTAAAGCTGGTTTTGAAAAGCTGAAACCAGCCACAGATTTTGATAATTTGTATTACGCGGGTAGTTCACGCGCCATAGGAGATTGGTTGTTGGGTATGAATGCTACGCGCTTGTACACCTTAAAATATGGAGGGCACAAACAGGTCCTGTCTGTAGGACGAGTGCAAACACCCACTTTAGCCATGTTGGTTAACAGGCACTACGAAATAGAAAACTTCAAGCCACAACCTTATTGGGAGCTACAAACAATTTATAGAGACACCAAGTTCAATCATACCGAAGGAAAATTTTTAAAGCAAGAGGATGGCCAAAAATTACTAGATCAGATTACCGATAAAGATTTAGTAATAACAGGAATAGAACGGAAAGATGGTAATGAATACGCCCCAAAACTATTTGACTTGACAGGCATACAAGTGTATTGTAATAACAAATTTGGTTTTACCGCTGAAGCTACACTCAAATGGGTGCAAAAGCTGTATGAAATGAAAGTGGTTACCTATCCACGTGTTGACACCACCTTTTTGCCGAATGATATGTATCCTAAAGTTACGGGTATTTTGTCAGGATTATCCAATTACGCAACCTATACGGAATCATTAATAGGGAAAAAAATACGTAAATCATCAAAAGTATTTAATGACAAAAAAGTAACCGATCACCATGCAATCATACCTACAGGCGAAGAAAAATACTTAGGGATTGAAGAGCAAAAAATTTATGACATCATCGTGAGGCGTTTTATCGCTGTTTTTTACCCCGATTGTAAAGTGGCAAAAACACAAGTAAAAGCGGAAGTAGAAAAGATTGCTTTTGTGGCACGAGGAAAAGAAATATTGGAAGCCGGATGGCGTGTATTATTTCAGCAAGAAAGCAAAAGCGACGATGATGAAGATAAAGAAGAAGCGGAAGATATTCTGCCCACTTTTGAACAAGGTGAAAAAGGTGAACACACACCTCAATTTATAGAAAAGACCACCAAACCACCCAATTACTTCACCGAAGCTTCCTTGCTTCGGGCCATGGAAACCGCCGGAAAACAAGTAGATGATGAAGAGCTAAGAGACCTGATGAAAGCTAATGGAATTGGGCGACCATCTACGCGAGCAAACATTATTGAAACACTCTTTAAAAGACAATATTCCCAACGAAGAAAAAAACAAGTTGTTCCCACTGAAATGGGCATACAGTTGATTGATACCATAGAAAACCAATTGCTAAAATCAGCTGAATTGACAGGGCAATGGGAAAAACAGTTAAAAGAAATTGAGGATGGTGAATTTTCGGCGCAGCAATTTATTTTTAACATGAAAAAAATGATTGATGGTTTGGTCGATGAGGTTCGCATGGAAACGGGTAAACGAAGGTTAGTATCAAGTTCAGAAGCGGAAGTATCCGTGAAAGCTAAGAAGGTTGAGAAATCATCTTCTATGACATGCCCTATGTGTTCAAAAGGGAATATGTTAAAAGGATCTTCTAGCTATGGCTGTAGCGAATACAAAACGGGCTGTGCATTTAGGGTGCCTTTTGTTTTTCAGGATAAAAAACTGACAGAAAAACAAATCAATAGATTGATTGATAAAAAAGCCACCACAACCATCAAAGGATTTAAGGTTGATGGAGAAAAAGTGGATGGAGTCATTTCGTTAAATGAAAGCTCTCAATTGGTTTTTGTGAAAAGTGAAACTAGCAAAGCGGCTCCTAAACAACAAACATCAACAAAAATGCCTATGTGTCCTAAATGCAAAAAAGGGGAGCTGATAAAAGGTAATACGGCTTATGGTTGCAGTGAATGGAAAGAAGGATGTGACTTTAAATTTTTGTTTAGCGACATAAAACTAAAAGCGAATGGCCAAACCTTAACAAAAGAATTGGTGATGGAAATTATCTCAAGTGATTAAAACAAGGGGGATATTCAGGCTAACGACTTTGTGAATATTAAATATTAGTCAAAAAAAACGACTGAAATAGTTCAATCGTTTTTTTGAAGCTTAAATAAGCTGAGTATTATTTATCGACTACCACGCCCATGCTACTGAATTTTTTAATTCTAGCATTGATACGTTTAGCAGGAGTTAGGTCTCTTAATTCGTCTAACGATTTTTTGATCTGTTGTTTCACAATTTCAAACATTTCTTCTTTGTGTGCATGTGCACCTCCTAGAGGCTCTTGAATGATACCGTCGATCAATTTGTTTCCGAGCATGTCGTCAGGCGTCAATTTTAACGCACTAGCCGCTTGTTCTTTATTGTCCCATGAACGCCATAAGATAGACGAACAAGATTCAGGAGAAATAACAGAATACCATGTGTTTTCTAACATGAGTACTCTATCGCCTAAAGCAATACCTAAGGCACCACCAGAAGCACCTTCACCAATAACGATACAGATAACAGGTACTTTAAGATTAATCATCTCAAACAAGTTACGAGCAATAGCTTCTCCTTGACCACGCTCTTCAGCTTCTAGTCCTGGGAATGCACCCGGAGTATCAATTAAGGTAACTATAGGATGACCGAATTTCTCAGCCATTTTCATCAATCTTAAGGCTTTGCGGTATCCTTCAGGATTTGGCATTCCAAAATTTCTATACTGGCGCATTTTGGTGTTAATACCTTTTTGCTGTCCAATAAACATAACAGTTTCACCATCAAGTTCACCAAAACCACCCACCATTGCTTTGTCGTCTTTTACGGTTCTGTCGCCGTGCAATTCTAAAAAGTTTCCGCCAGTGATATGATCGATATAACTTAGCGTGTAGGGTCTATCGGGATGACGACTCACCATCACACGTTGCCATGGAGTTAGGTTTTTATAGAGGTCTTTTCTACACGTAGCAATCTTTTTTTCAAGATCCTTCAATGTTTTACTGACATCTACATCACCAGTTTCTCCTATCTCTTTTGTTTTTTCTAATTGAGCAATTAATGCCCCAATTGGTTCTTCAAAATCTAGCAATACCGCCATATTTTTCTTGTTTTTTAGGTCGAGCAAGGTACAAATAAAATTAGAGGCTGTTAAAAATTAACAGGTTATGTTAGCTTTGAGGCAAAATTAAGGAGATGCTACTTTTTCCAAACGCAAAAATAAACTTGGGCCTGCATGTTTTAAACAAGCGTCCTGACGGGTTTCACGATATTGAGTCAGTTATTTGTCCGGTGTCGTGGTGCGATATTATTGACCTTGTCCCCCAAAAAAAAGGAGGCATAGATTTTAAAACAACGGGTTTAGCAATTCCTGGCGAGCTGCAAGATAATTTTATTGTAAAATCATATCATGCTTTGCACGAGCAATACAAATTGCCTGGGTTGAGTGTTCATTTACACAAGAACATTCCTATAGGTGGCGGGCTAGGTGGAGGATCGAGCGATGTTGCTTTTTTTGTAAAAGGAGTGAACGATTTGTTTGCGCTTAATTTGACGGTAGATGAGCTTAAAAAAATAGTTGCTCCTTATGGGAGTGATTGTCCTTTTTTTATTGAAAACAAAGCGCAGATTGCGAGAGGAATAGGAACTGACTTACAACTTTTGGATATTGATTTGAGTAACAAATGGGTCATGTTAGTTGCTCCGAATATTCACGTTTCAACCAAAGAAGCATATCAACAAGTAATACCAAACAATACGCAACTATCCTTGTCTACTTTGATAAACAAACCGATGAGTACTTGGCAAGAATACGTACACAATGATTTTGAACAAAGTGTATTTCCAAAATTCCCACAGATTAAATTAGTGAAACAACAGTTGTTAGACGCTAACGCAATCTTCGCTAGCATGAGTGGAAGTGGAGCAACGTGTTATGGTATTTTTAACGAAGAACCGACGCTTAAGTTCCCAGAAAACTATCCAGTTTGGGTAGGAAAATTGTAGCCTATTTAGGAGCTTTCTGATAAATGTAAGCGCCTAAGCCTAAAAACAATATGTTTGGAATCCAAACAGCTATCAAAGGATCTAAGCCAGAATTTGTGGCTGCGACAGCCGACAACTTCATGAAAAATATGTAGATTATGGCAATTGTAAATCCAAGAGCGATATGCAATCCTATTCCTCCACGAACTTTCCTACTCGCGATACTTACCCCTATCAATGTTAGAATGTAGGTAGCAAATGGCAAAGAAGTTCGCTGGTGTTTTTCAAGTTCGTAAAACGGTACTTGATCCGATCCTTTCAGTTTTTCTCGTTTGATGAAATCGTTTAATTCGGGTGTAGTAAGCGCTGAAGCAACCGTATTTCGCTGACCAAGATCGGCGGGAGTAAAAGGAATTATCGTGTCCATTTGTCTGCCAGACCTTATTGTTTCCTTAAGATTTTCGTCGTAGGTGCGAATGTAATAATTGTCAATAATCCAATGATTGGTACTGTCTGTTGATGCTTTGTCAGAAAGCAGTTTGAAAGTCAGTTTACCGTTTTCCCATTTCTCCATAGAGAAATGATACCCAAAGCTTCGTTGGTAGTTAAACGATTCGAAATAGATGATGGTACCTAGTTCTATTTCACGATGTAGGTTTTTGTCACTAATCGTAAATTTATTTCTAATGTAATCTTCTTCAAATTGCAACCTAGCTTTGTTAGCTACAGGGAGCTGGTAATGGTTGAGGTAAAGCGATAGCAAAGCCAAAATAGTTGCAGACACAAAATAAGGTAATAAAAACCGATGGAAACTAACACCACCACTCAAGATGGCAACAATCTCTGTTTGATGCGCCATTTTCCCTGTAAACCAAATGACAGAAATGAAAATTAAAAGCGGCGAAAATAAATTGCCATAATGAATAAAAAAGTTCACATAATAATCGAAAAGTATGGCGTTAAGAGGCGCTGCACTTTCTATGAAATCATCAATTTTTTCAGAGACATCAAAAATAGATGCAATGATCATTAACAAAGTCAAAATAAAAAAGAAGGTTCCTAAAAACTTCTTTATGATGTATAGGTCTAGTTTTTTAAACATGCTTAAAGTCGCTGACTAACTTTTCTTACCATTTCTGTTTTCCACGTGGTAAAAGTACCTGCAATAATTTGATTTCGTGCTTCACCTACCAACCACATGTAAAACGCTAAGTTGTGAATGGTGGCAATTTGTGCACCCAACATTTCTTTGCTGTGAATTAGATGCCTTACATACGCTTTGCTGTATGTATGATCAACATAACTTGTTCCATTAGGATCAAGTGGGCCGTGTTCGTTAGCCCATTTTTTGTTTCTAATGTTTATAAACCCTTCAGAAGTAAACAACATTCCATTTCGTGCATTTCTGGTTGGCATTACACAATCAAACATATCAACACCCAACGCAATATTCTCTAGTATGTTGGCAGGAGTGCCAACACCCATTAAATACCTTGGTTTGTCTTCGGGAAGGATGCTGCAAACCACATCGGTCATAGCGTACATTTCTTCGGCTGGTTCACCAACTGAAAGGCCTCCAATAGCATTTCCTTCTCGGTCAAATGAAGCAATAGCTTCCGCAGATTCTTTTCGTAAATCGGTATAAGTAGATCCTTGCACAATAGGAAACAAGGTTTGATTGTAGCCATATTTAGACTCTGTTGTATCAAATCTATCACAGCATCTTTTTAGCCAACGATGCGTCATGTGCATAGAACGCTTGGCGTATTTGTAATCGCAAGGGTAGGGAGTACATTCGTCAAACGCCATGATTATATCGGCACCAATAGTACGCTGAATGTCCATGGCGTATTCAGGTGTGAAAAAATGCATAGAACCATCAATATGGGATTTGAACTTAACCCCTTCTTCCACAATTTTTCTTCTGCCAGAAAGAGAGTACACTTGGTATCCGCCACTATCTGTCAAGATCGGCTTTTTCCAACTGTTAAATTTATGGATGCCACCCGCATCAGACATTACGTCCAACCCTGGACGTAAGTACAAGTGATAGGTGTTTCCTAATATAATCTGCGCTTTAATATCTTCGTCTAGCTCGTGTGCGTGGACACCTTTTACAGCGCCGGCAGTTCCCACAGGCATAAATATAGGAGTAAGAATCTCTCCATGGTCAGTGGTTATTTTGGTAGCACGAGCCTTACTTTTAGGGTCTGTATGTTGTAGTTGAAATTGCATATATTTTTTAAATCGCGCCAAAGATAACACAATATTGTACCCAAGAATTCTATCTTAGCCACTATGGAACAAGTAATGGTAATAATCTTGATTTTATTGGCTGTTATTGGTTATGTTCTTTGGTATTACTACGTTGCTTACCCATTGTTACGCATGCATGTCAAAAGCTATACAATACGGGTGAAACCAGAAGTAACCGTTGTCGTTTGTGCGAAAAATGAAGCTGCTAGCATTACACCACTTATTCAGAGCTTAAAAGAACAAGATTACCCAGCATTTAAGGTACTTGTCATAGATGACGATTCACACGACAATACATACCAGCTTGTTTCTGAATTAATTAAAAATGATCATCGATTTTGTGTGCAAACACTTCAGCCTGCACAAAAAAAACAGGCAGGCAAAAAAGGAGTTGTTGCTTATGCATATGCACAACTTAACACTCCATGGATATTGCATACCGACGCAGATTGTGTTCCTGCAAGCAAGCAGTGGATAAGCTTGATGATGGATGCAACAGCAAAGGAAGAAACAGAATTGGTATTGGGAATTGGCCGATATGAAAAAGGAAAAACGTGGTGGCAACACATTGTTTTTGTTGAAACCTTATTGATAGCCATGCAATACTTAGGTACGGCTCTTCGAGGAAAACCATACATGGCTGTGGGCAGAAATATGGCCATTCATTACGATTTGTACAACAACGTTTCCTTTGACAACAAGATACTTTCAGGCGATGATGACTTGCTGATTCAAGCATATGCAACAAAGACTAACGTGTCGATACAAACTGAAAAAAAAGCGCATACTATTTCAGGACTACCTTCATCTTTTTTAGCCTATGTAAACATGAAAAGAAGACATATAACCACCAGCAACTACTATTCACTTTCTAGTAAATTATTGTTAGGCGTTTGGCCAGCATCCTTAATGTGTGCTTGGCTGGGAGTGATTTTTATCAACGATAAATTTAGCCTCTTGTTTTTACTTCTTTTACTGGTGAAAGCACAGATGTTGTATCGCGTAAGTAAATCATTGAAAACTCCTATTTTAGGCTTAAAGTTGTTATTTGTCGAAAGCTATTTGTTAATACAATCACTTATGATATATCTTGCTCATCTGATAAGACCCAAGTACACATGGAAATAAGCGACCATTTATCTGATAAAGCAAAAGATGATTATCGTTTGGTGCAACTCGCACTGAATAATAATGATCAGTCGGCGTATGCAGAATTGATGAAGCGTTACCGCGAGTCGATTTATTTTATGTTGCTTAAAATGATTAAAAATCAGGACGATGCAGATGATTTAACCATAGAAGCATTTGGAAAAGCATTCAAGAAACTAGATCAATATGTGCCAACTTTTGCTTTTAGTACTTGGTTGTTTCGCATAGCGTCTAACAATTGTATTGATTTTATTCGTCGTCAAAAAATGATTACTTACTCCATTGATAAGGAACAAGTAGGTAAAGATGGAGGTAAGATGCAATTTGACTTACCATCGAGCGGCCTAGACCCTTCAGAGGTAGTGATTAGAGATCAGAAAATAGAACTGATGCACGAGGTCGTCGACAAGCTAAAACCTCGCTACAAACGATTGGTTGAGCTTCGTTATTTTAAAGAATTGAGTTATGAAGAAATTGCCGATGAATTACAATTACCTTTGGGCACTGTAAAAGCACAACTCTTTAGAGCACGCGATTTGCTTTACAATATTTTGAAACACAAACAAGGTAAAATTTAGAACATGGAGCTACTGCTCAAATATTTTCCAGACATCACACCCATTCAACAAAAGCAATTTGAACTTCTAAAACCTTTGTACGAAGAATGGAACGCTCAAATTAACGTCATCAGCCGAAAAGATTTTGATAATTTTTACGAGCGTCATGTGATTCATGCTTTGGGCATAGCTAAAATAGTGTCGTTTAAGCCCGGTAGTGCGGTCTTAGACATTGGTACTGGAGGAGGATTTCCAGGCATACCATTAGCCATTATGTTTCCAGACACCAATTTTATGTTGGTCGATTCTATTGGCAAGAAGATTAAAGTAGTGAACGAAGTGATTGAAGCCTTGGGGCTTGACAATGCAGAAGGCGTGAACGATCGTGCAGAGAACATTAAATTTCAATTCGATTTTGTGGTGAGCAGGGCCGTAACAGCCATGCCAAAGTTTTTGCCTTGGATAAAAGGGAAGTTTCTTAAAAAAGAAATAAACTCTATACCAAATGGATTGTTGTACCTCAAAGGTGGCGACTTGAGAGAAGAGATGAAACCTGTGAAACGAAAATGGGAATTACACGAACTAGGACAGTTTTTTAGCGAAGAATTTTTTGAAACAAAAGCAGTGATTTATATGCCGATGTAAGGCAATTGTTGAGGTAATTAATCCCTCACCTCAATCTGATGTTTGGACAACAACCCTGGAAGTTGAGCATGTTCAAACCTTGATTTTTTAATCGAGTTATGGTCTGGGTCTATTTGAAGATTGATAGACCCAGTGAAATCACATGTGCTTAGGTTTGTTTGGTCAAAGATGGTTTTAAAAAAATCGCAGTGCGTAAAAACAGAATTTCGTAAGTCACAGCTACTAAAGTCGACTTCTTTTAAGGAGCAAGATTCAAACAAGGATTTTTTGAGTGACAATTGATAAAAAGAAGCTAGTTGTAAGTTGCAATGATGAAATTCTAGTTGCAACAAAAACGGATTGCAATGATCGAAATGCAAACCCAATAATTTGCAATGGGTGAATACTACTTCTTTAAAACTCGTGTTTCCCAATTTTGCTAAACTCAGGTCACATTGATCAAACGTGCATTCAGAAAAATCAAAATGACTTAGATCTAGGTCGTTAAATTGGCAATCTACAAATGAACATTGTTCATAGCTTGCTTTTTGTAAACCTTCTTTTGTGAAGTTTATTTTTGAATATGCTTGCTCGTAAAAAATGTCCATCGGTGTTAAAAAAATGAGGCTGCCTAAACCAAAAAGTTTGATTTTGACAGCCTCAAATATTAGGAAGTTGGATTATTTTCCAGCATTAAATCTTTTAGACACTTCGTCCCAGTTTACCACATTCCAAAAAGAAGAAATATAATCAGGTCGACGGTTTTGGTAGTTCAAGTAGTAAGCATGCTCCCAAACATCTAATCCTAAGATAGGGAAACCACCACAGCCAACACCTGACATTAATGGATTGTCTTGATTTGCAGAAGAGCAAACGTCTACTTTTCCTCCTTTTTGAACACATAACCATGCCCATCCTGAACCAAAACGAGTAGCTGCAGCTTTAGCGAACGCTTCTTTAAATCCGTCAAAAGATCCAAAAGCTGCATCAATAGCAGTAGCTAATTCTCCACTTGGAGTTCCACCACCGTTTGGTGACATTACTGACCAAAATAGAGAGTGATTGTAAAATCCACCACCATTGTTTCTAATAGCAGCACTATCACCCATTCCAGCAATAACTTCTTCAATAGATTTTCCTTCTAAGGCAGTACCAGCGATAGCTGCATTTAGGTTTGCTGTATATCCAGCGTGATGTTTACCATGATGAATTTCCATGGTTTTTGCATCAATATTTGGTTCTAATGCATCGTGTGCATAAGGTAGATTTGGTAATTCGAAAGCCATTTGTATCGTTTTTTATGATTATTCAATTTCAAATATAATAAAGGAATGGGGTTCTAACTAGCTGGTTCAGATAATTTTTGAATACCTTTTTGTATTGTCCTGTCTTCAGGAGCTATTGTTTTGTAAAAACCATTGTCGTTAAACATGTTTCGGCCAATTAAGGCTTTTATTCTGAGTTGTATGATCTGTTTCGATTCTTCAAAATCAGCTTTTTTGTAGGCTATGCCTTCTTTTTTGCCTAAGGCAATTAACGCTTTTAACATTGATTTTGTTACGTCAAAATTAGCCACAAAATCATCTAGGTTTTTATAGCTGGTAAGGATGTTTCTGTTGTTGTCGACATAATAAAAGGCATATTGAAACAAGATACCAGCATAATTAAGTTCTGAAAAATACCAACTTGCTCCAAGGGTGTCTATCCCAATAAAATAATCAGGAACAATACCACCACCGCCATACACTACCTTGCCTTTAGGGGTCGTAAATTTGAGTGAATCGTTAAATACGATGCTATCTGCCTCTTGCAGTTCGCCACGTTGGTAACGTGTCTCGTATTCGTTGTTGTAATCAACACCATCGCCATAAGGTTTTTGTATGCAGCGTCCAGTAGGCGTGTAGTAGCGAGCAATGGTCAAGCGCAAGGCACTTTCGTCTGACAATGGAATTTGGTTTTGCACCAAACCTTTTCCAAATGACCGACGGCCAATAATCCAACCACGATCGTTGTCCTGGATGGCACCGGCTACAATTTCACTGGCACTGGCACTTCCTTCGTCAATTAAGATAGCCAAAGGCAATTCACTCATAGAACCATCTCGCCGGGCGTAATACGATTCTTTGGGTTGTGCTTTACCTTCGGTGTAAACAATGAGTTTACCTTTTGATAAGAACTCTTCGCACATAGCAATGGCTATGTTAAGTAATCCTCCACCATTGCCTCTCAAATCTAGGACTAATGATTTCATGCCTTCTTTTTTCAAAGCATCGGTTGCGTCCATAAATTCGTTGTAGGTAGTTTTTGCGAAACGATTTATTTTCACATAACCAACATCTGTGTTGAGCATAAAATTGGCTGTAACACTGTAAATAGGAATTTTGCCTCTTGTTATCTTAAAAGGCAATTGTTTGGTGTTCCGTTTGATAGTTACGTCAACCTTTGATCCTTTTTCGCCTCTTAACAACCCAACTACCATTTTGTTGGTAATACCCATGCCAGCAACATTGCTGTCGTTTACCATTACTATTCTGTCGCCAGCCATAATGCCTATCGATTCTGATGGGCCTCCTGGGATAGCGTTTACAACAATGATGGTGTCTTTTTGAATATTGAATTCGATGCCTATTCCTTCAAAGTTTCCTTCCAGTGGTTCTTGCATGCGCTCTAAGTCGGCAGCCGGAATGTAAAATGAGTGTGGGTCAAGTTGAGTTAATAGGTGTGTAATGGTTTCATCAATCAAGGTTTGTTTTTGAATGGTGTCCACATATTCTTCATCAATGTATTTGATGATTTGCGAAAGTTTATTGTTGTCGTTGTTTGTAATGCCACCTAAGCTCAGCATCGTATTGTGCTGACTGTTTTTAAACAAGTTGGCACCAATAAATACTCCAAGTAGGAGCATTAACACAAAAAATAAGGGGTAAAATGCCTGTACTCTATTTTTATTCTCCATCTATATTT
>JBLIDJ010000061.1:0-15754 GCA_047634195.1 Flavobacteriales bacterium | reverse complement strand
AGGTAGCCTAGGCTTATTTGTAGCGAAATCAACTTTTAAATCTAAGTCATAAATTTCTGGAGACATTTTCTTATCAGAAGTTAAGGACATTAATTTTCTCTCATATTTATCAGACTTTGGGGTAATATTGTACACAGCTCCTTGTTTTAAATTTATGGTGTACTTCCCATTTCTATCGGTAGTGGTGGTTTCAGTTTCCTGAGTTTGCATGTTTGTTATCAATAACTCTTCATTGGCAATAGGTGTATTGTTAACACTTCTTAATGTTCCCATCACACGATTGACGACACCAAATTGATACACTTCGTTTGCTTGATAATCGGTTGCTCTATCAGAGACTAATTTTGATTCATTCTTTTGCTCATCGTAGTACAAGGAATATTCGTTGAAACTACTATTCACAGGGTAATCATGATGAATAATATCACCCCAAGTTGTGCCGTCAAAAGGCACTGAAAATACGTCCATTCCACCTATGGATGAAGGTCTGTTGGATGCGAAGTTTAAAAGGTAACCAGTACCTTCAAGATTTCTGACAATACAAGGAGTAAGTTCTTTATCGGTAGAATTTACGTGTATGGGTAATTGCGTTGGTTTTCCCCATGTTCCTTTGTTAGATTTTTTACAAATAAACAAATCAGTTTCACCCAATGATTCTTTTTTGTCGCTCGTAAACACCATCCATTTCCCGTCGGGTGAAATAGTAGGATGTCCTACAGAAAAATTTTCTTGGTTGTGTTCAAACGATTTTTCTATTTCCCAGGTAGTTCCGTTGTATTTGGCTTTTACTATTTCTAGATGTACCAATGACTCTTGGTTAGTAATCACTTCATCCTTGACTATTTTTATACGGGTAAAATAGAGGCTATTATCCGTTGCATCAAATGTAAAAGAGCCTATGCTGTATGCTTCATTAAAAGCTCCATTTAACACCTCAAAATCAGATTGATCATTTTCTTTTACGGAACATATCTGGTAGTTTTTATTGCCATCAAGTTGACTCAAAAAATATAGCCTGTCTTTGTATACAATAGGATTCAGGAAGGTTGTGCCACGCGCTATTTTAAGTTTTTTGGTATCAAACAAATCGACGGTATTTGTACTTGGATTACAAAACTCAGAGCCAACCGTAACGTCGTTTCCTTTTTGTATTTCCATGGCTTTAAACTTCTCCAAGTAGCCCAAGCCTTCACTGCAATTGTCATTCAACTTCATGCATAAGGCCATTTGATACAACAAATAAGAGTCGTTGGTGTCAGCTTTAATAGCTTTAACATACCACAATTGGGCTTGGTCGTAATCTCTTGAGTAATAATAAGCACCCGCTAAAGTTTTAGCAACACCAAACTTCTGTTTGTCAGCATCACTCAAAGATTCATACTTGGTGATCGCTTTTTCGTAGTTCTTGTTTTTGTACAAAAAATTGGCTTGATTGAACCTGCTTTTAGCGCAAGAAATCGTTAAAAAACCTATCAATACTATGATAAGAGATTGTTTGCTAAGACGCTGCATTACATTCATTCTTACAATGATTTTATATGACACAAAACTACTTCCTTTTTTCAATTGTTGGATGACTCTTTTTTTTTGAAGATACCATGTTGGCTTATTTTCAAAACTAGTAAAATTATTGATGTATTATTTCTCATTTAAAAAGGAGTCATAGAATAGTTCACTAGACATGTTGTAGTGGATTCTTCTAATTAAGAAGCGAAGGTATCAAACGCAAAAAAGCTGCCTCGTCTTGAAGCAGCTTTTAAATCAAATGTTGAAATTTTTTCAGCTAGATAATATCAGCTTACTTTATTTCCAATAACTCTACTTCAAAAATTAATAGTGAATTTGGTTTAATGTATTTGCCAACTTCACGAGAACCATATGCAAGTTTTGAAGGAAGATATAACTCAAACTTGTCTCCCACATGCATTAGTTGTAATGCTTCGGTCCAACCTTTGATGACTTGTGTAACACCAAACGTAGCAGGTTGTCCACGTTCCACACTACTATCAAAGACAGTTCCGTTGGTAAGTTTTCCAGTATAATGCACAGAAACTTTGCTGCTGGTGGTAGGTGTTTCGGTACCTGTACCTTTTTTCAATACTTTGTATTGCAACCCGCTTGGTAATTCATTAACACCTGGTTTCTTTTTGTTGGCTGTCAAAAAAGCAGTTTCTGTTGCTTTAGCCTCTTCAGTGAGTAAACTCTGTAGGTTACTAAAATGTTTTTTTAAGATTGCATCGCGTGTTTCCACATCCATGAAAGACTCTTTACCTTCAATGGTAGCATTAAAAGCGCTGTTTACAATATCCTTATTCATTTGGCTTAAGCCTTGTTTTTGTAGATTTTCGGCCATACTTACACCCAATACGTAGCTAACAGAATCTTTCGCTGTTTTTAATTGTGCTGGTGTTACAGATGAGGTCGATTGCATGGTTGAGCAACTACTGGTTGCAAAAGCAATTGCAACAGTTAAAAGAACGTACTTATTTTTCATGTTTATTGTTTTCGGGTAAACACCCATTTGTTATTGATACTTAGTTGATTGTTGAATTGATATCCGTCTATGTCAAATGACTGCAAATCTTCTGGGTTATCAATGTGGTTGTTAATCATGTATTTGCACATCATTCCCCTAGCTTTTTTAGCGAAAAAACCGATCATTTTAAATTCTCCGTTTTTCCAATCTTTAAAGTCAAGGGTGATTAATTCGCCTGATAATTTTTTGGTGTTTACTGCTTTAAAATATTCGCCAGAAGCCAAATTTACAACAGCCTTGTTTTGATGCGAAGCTAATTCTTCATTCAAGCTCTCGGTTAATTGATCGCCCCAAAACTTATACAAGTTGTTTTTTGCAGGTGTCACAGCAATAGATGTTCCCATTTCTAGTCGGTAAGGAAGCATTAGATCAAGCGGTTTCAATAAACCATACAAACCGCTCAGTATTCTCAAATGCTGCTGTGCAAAAGCATGTTCTTTGGCGTTAAACGTTTCTGCTTGTAGCCCAAGATACACATCTCCTTTAAAAGTAAGTATGGCTTGTTTGGCATTTTTTTCATCATACTCCTTATGCCATTGCTGAAACCGTGTGTAGTTCAATTGACCTAAAGCTTCACTCAAACTCATGAGTGTGCGAATTTGCGTGACAGACAATTTTTTAAGTTTGCCCATTAAGTAGTCACTCTCTTCCAAAAAAGTAGGGTAGGTGTGTTCCGAAACCAACGAAGGGGTTTCAAAATCAAGGGTTTTAGCGGGAGAAATTAAGGAAATCATACAAGCATTAATTTACTACCAAAGATATTAAAACGGCTAAGCTGTACAAATAGAATGTTGATTGCTTTTTAATAGGTCGAAAAGTCGGTCAAGTCTGAAAGTCAATCAAGTCAAAAGTAAAAAGTCGGTCAAGTCTGAAAGTCAAAAGCTTCTAGCAATGTTGAATTATTAATTATTAATTGTGAATAATGAATTGGTTGGAAAACTTTAAGTAATGTTGAATTTTGAATTATTAATGTTGAATGGGTCTATCAAGTTGGAAGGTTTTTAGTAATGTTGAATGAGTTAGACGGTTTTTGAAAGTCAAATTTTTTTAAGTTTGAAAAGACTACTACCCCCTAATTCCTGAAGTCTTTGACGAATTACAAATAATTTGAGAATATTCATGAATTAAATTGGTAGTCCAGTAAATTTACTTTTTTTTGACTAAGGACTAAGGACTAAGGACTAAGGACTAAGGACTAAGGACTAAAGACTGAAGGTCAAAACAAGGGTAAATTGTAAATGATGAATGGATAATAAGTCGAAACCTTGGCTATAATTTCGTGTTCAATTTCGGCTACACTCAACACAAGTTCGCTCGGTTGATTAAAGTCTAAAATTCAGTTGACAGTTTTCAGTTTTCAAAAAAAAGTCAAAATTTAACTAATAAGGCTTGAAAGTCAGTCCCGATAACAATCTAACTACTTATTACTCTTTACTAAAATACTAACTTAAAAAAAAAGCTCTTATCATTTCTGACAAGAGCTTTTAAAAATGAAGTGAATTTGTAATTAAGCAGTCACTGCAAAATAGCTTGCAATTTTTTCTGCTAATTCAGTACCAATTCTGTCTTGTGCTTCCATAGTAGCAGCACCAATGTGTGGGGTTAAAGAAACCTTAGGGTGAGTCAATAAAGCACCATTAGGAGTTGGTTCGTTGTCATAGACATCAAGTCCAGCGTGAGCAACTTTACCGCTGTCAAGTGCTGTAATTAAGTCAGCTTCATTGATAACACCACCACGAGCAGCATTAATCAATACCGCACCATCTTTCATCATTGCAAATTGTTTAGCAGCGATTACTGCAGAACCATCGGCTTGTTTAGGTACGTGTATGCTTATAAAATCAGATTGAGTTAACAAAGTATCCATGTCTGAAACGGGTAAAGTAACAGTAATACCACCTGCATTAGCTATTTCTACGGTAATGTCAGCAGATGTACATGATCTGTCGCAATACATTACATTCATGCCTATGCCCAATGCATATTGTGCCACCGATTGTCCAATACGGCCAAAACCAATAATACCAATGGTTTTACCTCTTAGTTCTAGTCCTTTTGCGTATTTCTTTTTTAAGGCTCCAAATTCGTTGACACCATTGATTGGCATTTCTCTGTTGGCATCGTAGATAAAACGAACAGCACCAAACAAGTGTGCAAACACCAATTCTGCAACCGATTGTGAAGAGGCTGCAGGAGTATTTATCACTTCCAATCCTTTGCTGCGAGCATAGTCAACATCAATGTTGTCCATACCTACACCACCACGACCGATAAGTTTTAGGTCTGGACAAGCGTCGATAACTTCCTTACGTACAGTTGTTGCACTTCTAACCAACACACCAACAATTCCTTGTTTGTTAATTTCTTCGGCCAAATTTTCTTGTGCTACTTTTTCAGTAATCACTTCAAATCCAGCTGCTGTTAATGCGTTCTTTCCTGATGGAGAAATACCATCGTTTGCTAATATTTTCATACTTTTTTTTAACATCTCGTTAGGCAACTTTTTCAGCTACGGCTACTTCTAGTTTTTTCATGCAATCGACCAATACTTGTACGCTTGCCAATGGCAATGCGTTGTACATAGAGGCTCTATATCCACCAACAGATCTGTGACCTTTGATTCCGTTGATACTAGCATCGTTCCAAAGTTGGTTAAATTTTTCTGTGTGTGCTTCGTCATTTAAGACAAAACAAGCATTCATGTTCGAACGATCTTCTACCGCAGTAGTACCAACAAACAATGGGTTTCTATCTATCTCGTTGTAAAGCAATGCTGCTTTAGCTTCGTTTATTTTTTCAATTTCGGCAACACCACCTTGTTTTTTCATGTAACGTAAGTTCAACATAGAAACAAACACTGGAAAAACGGGAGGCGTGTTAAACATTGATTCTTTAGCAGCATGTGTGCTTAAGTTCAACATAGAAGGAATAGTTCTACCTGTTTTACCCAACAAATCGTTGTTGACAATGTACAAGGTAGTTCCAGCAGGACCCATGTTTTTTTGTGCACCGGCATAAATCATGGCATAATCTGCAACGTTGATGCTACGGCTAAAAATATCAGACGACATGTCACAAATAACAGGAATATCAGCTTTTACCATTTCCTTAAACTGTGTGCCAACAATGGTATTGTTGGAGGTGAAATGAATGTAGTCTGCATCAGCAGGCACCGTAAATCCTTTAGGAATGTAGTTGAAGTTTTTATCTTCAGAGCTAGCAATCACGTCTATTTCTCCAACATGCTTTGCTTCTTTGATAGCGTTTTTAGCCCAAGTACCTGTGTTAATGTAAGCAGCTTTCCCACCTTCTTTCAGGAAGTTCATGGCTGTCATGTAAAAACCTAAACTAGCACCACCTTGCAAAAACAATACTGAATAATTGTTAGGAACATTCAAAAGGTCTCTAACCAACTGACATGCTTCGTCCATTACAGCAACAAATTTCTTGTCACGGTGCGACATCTCAATTAAAGATAAACCAATGTTGTCCCAATTTTTTACAGCTGCTGAAGCTTCTGCTAATACCTCTTGTGGCAAAATACATGGCCCTGCGCTAAAGTTGTGAATGTGTTTCATGATTCAGTTATTGTTTTTTTATAAATTGTTGATATGGTGCAGATTGCAAAAATATGTTAAACTTATCAATGCTAGACTGCAAAATTAATTCTTCTTTCAATTGACTCAACAAAGTGATATCGAAGATTTGTCGAAAGTGGGTTTTTATCAAGGCAACTTTGTTTTCTTCAAAATCTAAGGCTGCTAGTAAGGTTGAGAATTGTTGCGTTGTCAAACAATAGTTAGGTAAGCTATCATTTAAGGTTTTTATCAGTTTCGATTCGAAAATAATAGACTGCATGTGTGCTTGGAATTGTTCGAATTTCGCCAAGTTGGTCAAGGTATTACAGCCTACAATAGAATCACTGAATGTTAAAATAGCTGGTGCTGTAACAGTATCGGAAGGGGTTGATACAAGCAGCGAATCGGGTGGTGTGATTAGTGCCACATCAGGCAAAGACTCTTCGGCATAGATACTCAGTTTCCAAGTGTTGTTGAGTTCTTTTAATTTGAAGGTGTGTATTTTTCCAACAAGCGTATAAATGTTTTGATCTACGACAGTATTGTCTTCAACACTTATGTTTATTTCGTGAGAACCTTCAGGTAAGTTGGAGATAGTGAGTGTGCCATTTTCGGATAATTGATATGCACTATGGTTAACACGAACTGCAAACACCGATTCAGTGTTGGACACAATGCTGATAGCTGACTGCGCATAAGAACCTAAAGTACCTAATAGCCATGCAAGGCAAAATAGAATATAAGAGGAGTAATATGTTTTGAAAAAAGAAACCAGCTTATTTATCAGAATTAGGGAGTTTTATAGGGTCTGTAGGGAAATTGTAAAAGTCATTTTTAGGCTTTTTCATGTTTCTTACATCCACGTCTTCTTTAAACACCCATTTGCCTTTGACAAGTTCATAAGCATCAAACGTAAGATCGGGAACGTAATAAGCAACATTCTCTGCTAATCGTTGATCCATAGGAGCAAGGTGGTTGAATATTATTTGCTCTTTTTCCTTGTGGTAGGTTAGGCTCATGGTTACTTCACCATTGTGCTCAAAAACTATGCGTTTTTTTATGCCACTTTTAGATTTGAAAATAGGAGCTCCTAATTTTAAATTGTCGTTTGAGCTCCAAGAGAATACATCAATGACTTTTTTGTTAGTGAGTTTATTGTTTCCGTCCCAACCAAGCATGGTATAAAACATTTTACCGTCGTTTTTCACTTCTATGATGTCGTAGTACAAAGCGCCCATCCATTCGTATTCATCCAATACTACTTTCTCAGGATTTTTAGGGTCAAGAGGTGATTCAAGTAGTTCGAGTACCGTTTTTTCCTTGTTGTTTAATAAGACAAAACAGAAAAATTGCTGTGTGAAATCATCATTTTCAACATTCCAGTTAAAAATTCGGAATTCATCATCAAGCGGTTTAATGGTTGAAACAGTGGTAAGTTTTGCAAAAGGATGTTCGAAACAAAGGGGATGAACAAGTGCTGTGCGCAACTTGGTTAAAAACAACTCATTGCTCACCATTCGATCATAATCGTTTTGAGCACTGAATACTTTTTTTCTATAATAGAAAAGACTGTCTTCAATCTGCTCAATGGTTTCAACAGCAGGAATGATTACATCCAAGGTGTCAGCATCTTCTTGTGCATTAATTGTTAAGCAACAACCTAGAAATAAAATAATAAACCAATTTCTCATCATGAATCAAACGTAAGATGAATCAATAAATTTTTCAAACACTTTTACAAGTGCATGAAATCTTTTTTAGCAAGCAACTGATCTTCAGTTTCTTCATGGTCTGGGTCGTCTACACAACAATCTACTGGACATACTGCAGCACATTGAGGTTCGTCGTGAAAACCAACACATTCGGTACACTTGTCAGTGACAATGTAATACACGTCCATGTCTACAGGGGCGTTCGACACAGAAGCATCGGTACTATTTCCTGATGGGGAAGTAATAGATCCATTTAGGGTTGTGCCGTCAGAAAACTTCCATTCTGCGGCACCTTCGTAGATAGCATTGTTTGGGCATTCTGGCTCGCAGGCACCACAATTAATACATTCGTCTGTTATGATTATCGCCATTGCGAAACTTTTTTTTTGTTAAATTTTTACTTTTCTAAAAATAATCTATGCAAATATAGCAATCTGTATGCTTTGAGTGAATTACATACATTAATTTTGTGCAATATTTAAAGGGTAGCATTATCATGAAGGAATTGAACATCAAAACACTGGTTAAGTTAGGAGAATGGTTTGAAATTTTGGCGACACACCAAGAGTTCCCAGGCATATCGTGTGGCCTTACGCAAAAGGAATTTGATGCCTTTTTGCAAATTAAGGATTATGCACACATGTCAAATGCGTGGTTTACCCAAGATCAAATAAACATAGCTTTGCTGGGTTGGTCTGCTTCTTTGAAAAAAGAACACGTAGAAAAATGGCTAAATAGCTACACCTTTCAAGAAACAGATAAAACCGTTGGCTTGATAACCGCAGGTAACATTCCATTGGTAGGCTTGCACGATTTACTCACAAGCTTAATGGCCGGATATAGTGTTAAAATAAAATTATCGAAAGACGATTCTTATTTGATGCGGGGTGTCATAAAACTACTCATTTTGCTTAACCCTGCTTTTGAAGAAAAAATATATGAAGTAATCGATGAACGACTGACAGGTTTTGATGTGGTTATTGCTACAGGAAGTAACAATACTGCTCGGTATTTCGATTATTACTTTGGAAAATACCCTAATGTTATTCGTAAAAACAGACATGCCATAGCAGTAGTTTCTGAAAACGATACTAACGAAACCTTAAAACCACTAGGCAAAGATATTTTTACCTTTTTTGGTTTAGGTTGTAGAAACGTAAGTAAAATTTACATTCCAAAAGGATTTAACAAAGACTGGTTTTTTGAAGCCATGTATGAGCACAAAGAAATTGTGAACCACCACAAATACGCCAACAATTACGATTACCACAAGGCTATTTATTTGATGAATCAAGATAAGATTCTAGACAATGGATTCTTGTTAATAAAAGAAGACAGCAATCTTACGGCACCAGTAGGCGTGGTGTTTTACGAAGAATACGAATCAAAAGAAGCTATTGACAAACTAATCACAGACAATCATGACCAAATTCAATGTGTGGTGGGTAACAGTTACATCCCTTTTGGTCAAGCACAAAACCCTATGTTATGGGACTATGCCGATGGGGTAGACACCATGAAGTTTTTGAGTGAGTTGTAATGATTGAAGGTTGAAGGGTTTCAACGTTGGAAAGTTCTTAAAGCTAGAAGGTTTGAAAGTTGTTTAAACTATCTTAGAAAAATAATTGCGAGTATTACTAGGCAAAACGGATTAAAAATTTTCAAAAGCATTACTATTCATTTGACTTTCAATTATTTTAATGGTGAGTGGAGTTTTACCTTCTTCAAGTTTGTAACCTAGAATAAGTTCATCTCCAAAAAAATATGTTTTTGATAACTTCAATGAATACCTATACGTAAATCTATCAGACCAATTGAAATAGCCATAGACAGCATTTGATAACTTAATAACTTCATTGATATTTACAGGCACAACTTCGCCATTTTTGCGGTAAACTATGATGCCATCTTCCGTTAATTCAGCATGTGATATTTGCTTTTTACACAGGATGAATTTCTTAATAATCAAGGTCGTTATCAAAACGAGGAAAAAAAACGTTAAGCAATAATAGATGTTTCCACCAACCTTCCATGCAAGATAGGCGATTACTATTGGTAGGTTAATACCTAACCCTACTAATTTGATATTAGATTCATCGGTATTTTTTATGGGTAATTGAATATGAGACATATTTATTATTGGAACATTAAGTTACATGCAATCCTATAAGGGCAATTTGTTCTACAAGCTTCACAATTTTAGTTGGTGTTTGTAAATACATATAATAATCAAAACCAAAATGAATTTCATTTTTGTAAGGCTCACTTAATATAATTTCTAACTCCGCAATTATCAAAGGGTTTTTTACAATACTTCCAATCTTACATTGTTTAAAGGATTTATATAAGCTTTTTTCACCTTTTTTTATGAATTCTTTTTTGTTAGATAATGTTAAGACATGTTTAATGCTAATTTCATTGCAATTAAAATAGCTCATAATTAAAAACACAGCCTTGACGTATTTCTCTTCAATATCCTCGTATTCAGTCTTCGTGAAACACGTAACATTATAAATATTCCCAATATCACAATACGCTGTCCACTCATCTGTTGTTTAGTGACCCAATTCATTTCTGTTAATTGGATTGTATTTTGTTATGGAAATTCGCATTAAGTTATGGTTTAGATAAAGCTATTATATGTTTTATTTCATTGAAAAAGATATGATTGTTTTTAATGTTAACATGCTAAACAAGTTTAGAACACTGAATGTAATTAAGTAACAATGATAACTTAGATACTTAATGGTATGTTGTCGTCGAATGTATCCCATAATATATTCATAAAATTCCTTTTTAATTTTTTAACTAAAAAAGATATAGACATGCCAATAAAGTTGTCGATTTCTTGTCTAACATATTCTTCTATAACTCCTTTATGGTAACCTGAAATAGAAAACCTGACTCATGTGTGTTGACCAACATAAAGTGATGGCCTTTTTCAATAATACCATCATGCTCATAATCAAATCTAAAAATACTTCCTGCTTTATACATAAAATAGACGTTAACAACATTCGTTATGTTGTTCTGTACAATTTAGGATAATTTTTATTTCATATCAATTTCCAATATGATGTTTACTAAATCAAAAAGGCCATTCCACAAACGATTTGTTTGCAGAATGGCCTTTCAATTGAATTCTATAAAACCTACAAATACTTAAAATTATGTCCGTCAGTGATTTGCTGTAAAGCAGCATACATCAACGCAATAACATTCTCTACATCTTCTTTTTGTGCCATTTCTACGGTGGTATGCATGTAGCGCAATGGTAAACTTATTAAGGCAGAAGCAACTCCTTTGCCCGAAAAAGCAAATGCATCGGTATCGGTACCTGTTGCTCTAGAAGCAGCAGCACGTTGAAACGGTATTTTTTCCTTTTCGGCTGTGTTTATCAATAATTCTAACAGGTTGTTTTGCACTGCTGGTCCGTATGTCAATACAGGTCCTTTTCCGCTGTGTAAGTCGCCTTGTTCTATTTTGTTAATCATAGGCGTTTGTGTGTCGTGGCAAACATCGGTAACAATAGCCACATCGGGTTTTATGCTACGGCTTATCATTTCTGCACCATGCAAGCCTACTTCTTCTTGTACCGCATTCACAATGTACAATCCAAAAGGAAGGGTAATGTTGTTTTCTTTCAGTAATCGCGCCACTTGGGCTATCATGAAACCACCCATGCGGTTGTCCAAGGCGCGGCCAACATATTTGTTTTTGTTGAGCACCGTAAACTCGTCAGTGTATGTAACCACACAACCTACGTGAATTCCCATTGCTTCCACAGCTTCTTTTGTGTCGCATCCGCAATCCAAAAAGATGTTGTTGGTTTCAGGCGTTTTCTCTTTTTGGTTGCCGCCCAAACGTGTATGAATAGCAGGCCAACCAAAAACAGCTGGTATTTGCCCTTTTTTAGTGTGTATGATTACTCTTTTTGAAGGAGCAATTTGATGGTCAGAACCACCGTTTCTTCTCAGGTAAATAAACCCTTCTTTGGTAATGTAATGCACAAACCAGCTAATCTCATCGGCGTGAGCTTCAATGACTACCTTGTATGGCGCATCAGGATTAATGACTCCGACTACTGTTCCATAAGTATCTACAAAATGAGTATCAATGTATGGTTTCATGTAATCCAACCATAATTCTTGACCTTTGCTTTCAAAACCTGTTGGAGAGTAGTTGTTTAAATATTCATTCAAAAATTTGAATGCTTCTGGCGTGATAATTTGTTCTTTGTTCATACGTTTATTCCTGTAATTTTGGCTAAGATATGGATTCTATCACTCAAATTGTATTAGGGGCAGCTGTAGCAAATGCTGCTATTGGAAAAAAGGTTGGAAACAGGGCGTTGCTCTGGGGAGCTATTGGTGGAACAATTCCAGATTTGGATGTGTTTTTTAAATACACCCATTCTTATGTAGACAGTATGGCGCTGCATCGGGGGTTTTCACATTCTATTTTCTTTGCTTGTTTATTAGCACCCTTGCTGGGCTGGCTAATAGCCAAAATTTACAAACAAAACCGCGGTTCGGCAAAAGCGTGGACATGGGCTATGTTGTTGGCATTGGCGACACATCCTATGTTGGATGCTTTTACTACATGGGGAACATCCCTCTGGTGGCCATTTACCGAAACACGCGTTGCTATCAATTCCATCTTTGTGTTGGATCCTTTGTACACGGTTCCTTTCATGATTTGCTTGGTGGTGAGCATGTTTTATAGAAAAAAAACCAGTTTAAGAGCAAAGTGGAATTGGGCAGGAATTATCATCAGTAGTACATACCTTTTGTCTACAGTCGTTAATCAGCAATTGGTGTATAAAAAGTTTGAGACAGCTTGGCAAAAAGCAGGCATACACATGTTGAAAGCAGATGTGAAACCCACACCCATGAACAACATATTGTGGACAGCAAACATAGAGTCCGATTCTAGCTTTTATCTGGGTTATTATTCTTGGATGGACACCTATAATGACATTTCCTTTACAGAAGTAAACAAGAATCATGAATTGTTAGATCCCTTTCGAGACCACCCTGATGTGCAGCAATTGCTAAAAATAACCATTGGGTTTTATGTCATAGAAAAATTTTCAGGTGGGTTGTACATGCATGATTTGCGTTTTGGACAAATGGAAGGCTGGAATCCAGAGAAAGGTGAATTTGTGTTTACCTATCGTTTGCATATTAAAAACAGCGAAATCCAATCCATTGACCAACGGCCAAACAATTTTGAAGGAATGGGAGATGCATTTAACATGTTGGTAAAACGAATAAAGGGTCATGGATACTAAAAAAGTGGAACAAGTAACCACCGACGACGGGTGTCATTCGTTGTATGTTCCGTCCTTAGACGAACATTATCACTCTACGCATGGAGCTTTTAACGAAGCCATGCACGTGTTCATACAGCATGGATTTAGAGCTACTACTGGAGCTATATCCATCTTGGAAGTTGGATTTGGAACCGGGCTCAATGCATGGTTGACCTGTTTGGAAGCAGAAACAGCTAAGAGAGCTGTCAATTATGTTGGGCTAGAAACGTATCCTTTACCAAATGATGTGACGAACAAGCTGAATTACACCAATTTTTCCGATCAAGAAAATGCCCAACAGACATTTCAAGATATTCACCAAGTAGGGTGGGAGACGCCACAAAAAATAAGTAAGGATTTTGAGCTTACAAAAACAGAAACATCTTTACATGAGATTGATTTTGAAGCACAATTTGATGTAATCTACTTTGATGCTTTTGGCCCTAGAAAACAACCAGACATGTGGACAGTTCCTGTGTTTGAAAAAATGTACAAAGCACTCAAAAAAGATGGTTTTTTAGTCACCTATTGTGCACAAGGACAAGTGAAAAGAAACATGAAATCCGCAGGTTTTGTGATAGAAAATTTACCTGGTCCTCCCGGAAAAAGAGAAATGACAAAAGGGATTAAAAAGGTGTGATGTTGACGTTAAGAAATTGATAAACAAAAAAAGGATGGCAATTGCCATCCTTTTTTTGTTTAGTAGTATTTACTTCTAATTACATATTAAACTTCCAGAAGCACTAATTGTCTGACCTTCTTCTTCATCAGAAAGAATTTCAGTCATTTTAACGTTGCTGAAAGTAAGTATCCCAGGAGATACTGAAGCTGAACCTTCATGAGAGAAATATAATTTCACTCCATCTTGTCCTACTGTTGGATCAATGTCAAATTCATCATCTTCACCCTGTGGTTGAAAATCAGATAAATCCATAAAGTATAGGAATCCATCATTAGTCATTTCCTCAGAATCCTCAGGGTCAAAATTATTAAATTTACCTAAATCAATTGTCCCAGTTGCATTTTCCTGAGGGGTAATGAACACCATCATACTTTCTATTTGTACGTTGTTTGGATTATTAAATTCACCAGAAATACCTAAGAATAGAGTTGCATGAAATTCTTCAGTTTCTTCTTCTCCAATAAATTCGGCGAAAACATCACCACAAATCACAAAATCAAAATTATGTGACTTGCCATCTATGACTGCAGAACCCGAACCACCAATGGTAAGGTTTACACTTGAGCTGTAGTTTGTTCCGGATGTATTTGAAGCATACGTAACAGAACCATCTTTGTTGCTAAAAGTGTTTGACTCACTAGGCTCAGAAAAATTAAATGATTCTGGTGCTGAAAATCTGTTTCCATCTTGCGGCATTGCAAATTGCAAATTTTTTCGAGCGCCATTTAATAGTTGTTGTTCGACTGATTGTGAATTTTGAATTCCGGTGCGAGTTTCTTTTTCACAAGCTCCAAACAACAATAGTATACTAAGTGCAGTAAAACTGCACTTAGCCATATTGAGTATGTTATATTTAACGTTCATCTTGCTTAAGATTAAAAGCAAAATCCTAATCTAATTGCACCGTTGAAGTTAGGGCCTAAGTTCATAGTAGAACCTTGTTCTTGTGCATCTGGAGCTTCAAAGCCTGTAATGGTATTATCTCTTTCAATATCACTATTGCTAACGATACCAAATCCAAATCCTATTTCAGATCCAAGATATAATTTGTCAGCAAAATAATAATCGAAACCAGCTAAAACATTAACGCCAAAACGAACATATCCGTCTGTTCCTGTTGTTGTGGTTGTTTCAACAGAGTTTACAGCAGCAGGTGTATTTTCGTATTCATCCTCAACTGAATGCGTTTGAATAGCGAAATCTAATTCTGCTCCCCAATAAGGAGATAAACGATCGGTTCCTTCAAAATGCATTTCGTATCCTGGACGAATGCTGAAATTAAAAGTTGACTCATTGTTAAACATTGTTGTTTTCCCATCTGTAGTGGTTCCGTTAACAGTTTTTTCATTGGCCAAGGTTAAACCAAAACCAAGTCTAAACGCAGATGCATCGGTGTTAAACAATCTTAACTTAATGTTGTTAATAGAAATTGGTGCGCCTCCTAATGGAGCGAAGTTCACCTCTAGGTTTTTGTCACCTGATTCAAATTTTTGTGCGAAGCCCGCAGTTGTAATTGCAAAGGCTGCGACTAGCATTAATACCTTTTTCATAGTTAATAATTTATGGGTTATGAAGTTAAATTTAGTATAAAATATCATTTATCCAACAATTGTTGAAAATTCGATGATTAACTTCTCTACTGGATAAATATAATTTTATGACTTAATACAGCTAAACAAAACATGCGAAATAATATAAATGAGACTATGACTTACTCATTTTACTCACAAGTTATTTAAGATTAGGCATAAAAAAAGAGGAGCCATTATGGACTCCCCTTCAAATTCTATAGTTGTTGACTATGCTTTTACTTTGGCATGATCGGCCAAAAACTTCTCTAATCCAATATCGGTCAATGGGTGTTTCATCAAAGCTTCCATAGCACTCAAAGGACCTGTCATTACATCGGCACCTATTTCAGCACAATCGATA
>JBLIDJ010000060.1:0-15916 GCA_047634195.1 Flavobacteriales bacterium | reverse complement strand
TATGTATGGTATCTCTAGTAGTATAGTTAAATGTAGGGTCGTCTATTGAATACCATCTTACACTGTCTGCATCAACACTAGTATTGGTGAATGTGGTCGTTAGTTCGTCACTGGTAAAGGTAAATCCAGCAGTAGGCACTAAACAGGTAACAACAATTGTTTCAATAGATGTGCTCGTAGCACAAGGTAAATCACCGTATGTTGTTAGCATCACATCATATGTTCCAGAAAACGAGAAAGTGTGAAGTGGGTTTACATCAGTAGATGTGGTACCATCATCAAAATCCCATAAATAGGAAGTTATCGTACCAGTTGAAGTGTTAGTGAATTCCCAATCCAATTCAACATCTTCAACAGCAGTGAATGATGCATTCGTTTTTGGAACAGCATTTATGGTAATAGTATCACTAAACGCTATTGAAGAACACCCTGGAACATTAGCGATTAAATAAAATTGGTCGCCATTATTAAAGGTACTTGAATAATCTTTGAATGCTGAATTTTGAACTGTTCCAACGCCTACTTGCACATAGCGATAATTTGAGAAACCTGTTGGCCCAATGATTGTTTCAAAATCACCTAAACAAACAGAATCGTTCATTGCCGATGAAGACAAGTTAAACTTCATTGTAATTGTTCCTAGCATCGTTAACACTGGTTCACCAGAAGTATATTTAGCTTGATAAACAGTTCCATCACCACCGTAACCTCCTGCTAAAACCCCAGGTTCACCACCTTCTACACTCATTAATCCAGTCCTTGAAATCGTATTGGCATACCAAAATTTTATTCTTCCGCCAGCACCACCGCCTCCATTTGAATTATTAAATTCTCTTCCGCTACTGCCGCCATCGGCCATAATATCACCCGTAACATAAAGCTCATCTCCTTTGAGTAATACTCCTCCTCCAGAGCCACCACCTCCAGCAGGGTCATCAGAAGTCAACTGTGTTCCATTAGAACCATTAACTGTAATATCATTGTTCAAATCAATAATTTTGGCTGTTAACAAAATTGCACCACCACCATTTCCACCTTCAGAAACATCAGCTGCGCCCCCTCCAGAGCCCATAAACGTTGTATCAGAATTAAACAGATCATAAGACAAACCACCTGTAACACCTGCATTACCAGTACCTCCATTGGCGCCATGTCCAGCGCCACCTCCACCGTTACCATCAGCTCCAGCAGCTCCACCACCTAATCCTGACCCAGCAAGTGTTGCTAATCCTCTTAATTCTCCTTGACTATTACCATTGATAGAACCATTAATTTTTATCCTTCTAGCGTTTATTTTCAAAGCCGTCATTGGCCGCAATGTCAAATTAGTGCCTTCAGGTATTTCAGCCCAGCTATAATCAGAACCTGTTTGTGTACCCAAATTCCAAAGAATCGGATCAAACCGTGTTTCTAGAGGGAAAGTTGCGTCGAAGTTAGTGTATGGAATCGCTGAAGGATTACCATAAAACATATAAATGCTTTTGGCTTGGAGTGCTTCAATAACAGGGATTTTCACCCAGATTTTTGTAGCAGTACTTGGTATTAAATCCTCAATAAAATAATCCAATAAAACAGAACCATCACAATTTTCTGAAAATCTTAAATCTCTCCCACCAGCACTAATCAAATTATTAGCTAATAAGGTTTGGGTATCTATTCTAAACAAGACTTGAAAATCGACGGTATCTATACCATCGATTTCTTGCAAATTAAATTCAGTCCGATAGTTATATCCATTAATCTGAGCAAATAATGACCCGCAAGCCATTGTTAGCATGAAAAATAGTACTAATATGTTGTGCTTTTTCATAAGTTTTGTACAATAATTTGCTAATATATTAATAGCATGCTTTAACAATCTACCCAACGATGTTTTTTTCTATTGGATGCCTCAATTTATCGTTAAATGGAATTTTTTTTCATTTATTATAAAAAAAGTGCTCATACTCAGTTTTTTACAATTTGAAATTCAGTCCTACGATTATTAGCCCTTTCAAGTTCCGTGTTATTTTCATTAAGCGGTTTTGTAGCACCAAACCCTTTTGCCTTTATCCTATTTCCTTTCAATCCTAATTCAATTAAATAAGTTCTAACAGCATTCGCTCTAATGTCCGATAATTGCAAATTGTCTTTTTGAGAACCAACGTTATCTGTATGCCCAAAAATATGAATGGAGAGTGAGTTGTTTTCTTTTAAATATAAAGCAAATTCTTGCAATACGAGTTTTGAACTAGGTTCAATTTCTGCTGAATTTGTTTGGTATTTAATATCATTGATTTGGTAGGTCTTACCTGGAATTAGTTTATTTAATGTCAAATTAGTTTCTATCGACTTTCCGCTCAAAATAGCTTTTCTGTCTATCAATTTACTTTCAAAAGCAAAACCTTCTTTTTGAATGGTTAAGATTAAATCCTCTGCATCTTCGGCTGCTACTACTGCTGTAAAAGCACCATCACTAGTATCCATTTGTGCTTCAACATAACTTTGTGTCGTAAGGTTTTTTAAGGTAATCTTAGACCCTTCAAAATCCTTAAACCAAAGGCCTTTAATTTTTCCTTTAATGACTGTCATTTTCTTAGGTCGCACGGGTATCGGCAATTCAAATTTGTAAATATCTAATCCTTTCGAGCCTTTAATTCTAGAGGAAGCAAAAAAAGCATAACTACCATCAGTACTTACTATTAGTCCATGCTCGTCTTCTCTTGTGTTTATTGGAAGTCCTAAATTCCGAGGTTTGGTCCACTGACCATCTCCTTTTTTTCGGACCATATACAAATCGTATCCACCAGCACCTAATAAATTATCGGAAGCATAAAATAGCGTTTTTCCGTCAGGGTGAATAAACGGGGCTTTTTCATTTTCAGTCGTATTTAGTGCGATAACAGGCTTGGCCGTTCCCCATTCGCCATCCGATTGTTTGTATGAACAATAAAGTTCCATCATTTGATCTTGTGAACGGAACGTAGCAAAATACAATTCACTCCCATCGCTACTAACACTTGGTTGTGCTTCCCAAGAATTTTTTTGATTTATTTGATTACCTAATGGTTTAAGTTCTGACCATTTGTACATGTATACATTTTCTTCATCATCCAAGTATCTATAATAATGAGATGAATAGATATCGCAGTTATTGTACCCTTCCATGTCTTCTTTGCAAACGGTAACAAATATTTCTCTACCATCGGCTGTAACAGATAATCCACCATAACTATCACCCATATTAAAGGGTGTTGGTAGTGCTTCTCCTTCTGAAAAACGCTGCAAAGAGTCATCCCAAAAACTAATGGTCAGTTCTTCCACCATTTCCGAAAACAAATCACCTTTCGCTTTTTTATCACTTTTTCGGGTGTAAAATAATTGTTGATGATCGGCAGAAATAGCTGGTAAATATTCATCTGAAACAGAGGACACTCCTAAAACTCGTGTTGGGTTAAATTCGACAGAATCGGAACGAAAGCTTTCAAAAAATGAGAGTTCAGGTATGATATCTTCTATATCAGCAATTTTTTTGTCATAATCTTTCGCAAAAGCTTCTCGCTCTTCTGAATCAAATGCTACATATTGATTGAAATAATAGATAGCATCGGTCAATCGTTCCTGTCCATAAGCAATAAGACCCAAATAATAATATGGATCAGAATGATAATCAGGACATTGATCAACAATTTCTTTGTATTGCGTTACCGCAGCATTATAAGATATGTTGCCGTATTTGGCTCTCAAAAAAAGCAATTTTGCTAATTGCATGCGACAAGGCATACAAGCCTCACCCATGAGCACAGACTCTTTCGCTGCTTCTATCCTATCTCTGTCGTCTACTTTACTATTGAGTGCCTTATCATACAGCTTTTTCAGTTTTTTATTTTCAACTTTACGTTCACAATCAGATTGTGCTATGACAGCAGTAAAACAGACGAATAAAAGTAACGTTAAAATGGCTTTTTCGCCAAAAAATAAGTTCATATATTATTTATTAAACAAGCCTTTTAGTTTCTTTTTTGCTTCCTCTTCAGCTTTCTTTTTTGCTTCAGCCTTCAGTCTTTTTTTCTCTGCTTCAATTTTCTTTTTTGCCTCAGCTTCTAACCTCTTTTTTTCTTCTTCTATTTTTTTCTTGGCCTCCGCTTTTTTCTGTTCAATAGCTTCTTGCGCTTGTTTTTTGGCTTTATCTAGCTCAGCTTTCACTTTTTCTTCTATTTCTTTTTTCTTTTCATTGAACGTTTCTTTCAATACGGTTTTCGCACTTTTTCCACCACTTTTCCCTATTGCCGTTTTTATTTTATGGTATGAGATGGTGTTTGACACAAGTACATCAACATTGACAGTTTCGCCTAAACTAAAGTTAGCGCCCATGCTATTCGCTTGACCCATTAATCCATCTACCAATTTGTTGGCTTCTCCACCCAATTTATCTCTAGGTATCATTAAATTCATGGTGTAATCTATTGTCTGGTCAAATCCATTACTACCAAACATTGTTGCATTAATATCTTGGAAATTCACATCAAAAGGATCTACAAACACCCTACCATCAACAAATTTGAAGGTAATGTTTACATTCTTCAACGTTGGTTTGGCCAATGATGGGTTTTTCAATACATCGGCAAGTTTCGTCAAAGGTTTAAATCCATCGACAGCAACTTCTTTCGTACTAAGTCCCCCGTTTCCATAAAGACTTTCCATCAAAGGTTCCATCTGACCATTTAAATCTCCTGCTAAAGTAAAATTAGCGTTAAATCGACCTTGACAATTTTTAGCTATTGGCGCCATTTTTTCAACCGTATTAAACGTTTTGGCTGTTTTGTTAATGTCCAATCCTTCAATCCCGAAAGCAAAATCTATTTTAGGCACCTTGACATCTGTCGTGTTATACGTTCCATCCATGGTTACTTTACCACCTAAAGTTTCCATACTTAGTTGATTCAATTTTGCAACACCATTTTTAACCAATATTTGTCCGTTGGTATTACTTATCTCCACATTGTCGTACAACAATTGCTTGATAGTGGCTTGTAAAGTGAAATCTATGTTTTCAGGTATTTCAATCACTGAGAGTGGTGCTTCATCAGTATTCGCATCGATTGATTCATTAGTCGCTACCTCAACATTTGCTTCAGTGTTTTCTTCAGCTTGCATAAACTCGTTTAAGTCAATTTTGTTTGACGAAACATTAAATGTTCCTTTTAAAGTTTCATCTTTTAAAGCATATGCCAAATAGTTACCAATAACACCATTGGCTGACACATCTGTTTTTCCATAGACACATTGGAAGTCAGCTAAGTTTAATTCCTTAGGACTGAATCTGAAATCAGCGTGTTTGATACTAGCTGTTGGCATATCACTTGCTTTGTATAACATGTCTCTAATATCAATAACCCCATTTGCCGTAAAAGCTTCATAGTTTTCTGTCTCTATAGCAGAAAGCCTTCCATTTAAAGTTACGTCAGATTTTATAAATCCACTCAGTTCTTCTCCATTTTCAAAAGGCATCGCATCCCTCAACTCAGCCAACATTACTTCGGCTTTTAGTCCAAACTTAATTAACGGATCCGTTATTGGGTTGGTGATGTTTAACTTCATGTCAATTTGGTTTTCAGCCACTTCCAAATGAACGACAGGTAAATCGATAATGGTGTTATCCAACGATTCGCCGCCCAAACTAACCACTTTCGCTTTTACATTAATGTTATCAATTGATTTGGGTAAATCAGGATAGGCTATTCTTCCATCCTTAATACTCATATTTACACCAAATCCAGGCATCAATTTATCACTCATTACTCCTTTCACAAAACCATCCAAAGCAAAATCTCCGCTAATTTTTAATGCTTCAAATCCTTCAGTAAATACAGCAGGCACCATAGACATCAATCCTCTCAATTTTGTTTCTTGTGCAAAAAAGCTAACATCCATATCCATTCCATCTGACGGCATAGCGACCCATCCGTTAACGCCTAATAACAATTGATTAATCGCTATTCTGTTTTCTTTAAAAGTATATTTAGCATTAGCCATATCCATTTCCAAGTCTGCATCAATGTTGATTGCTGCATGCGACATATAAGCAACACCATCCATATTGAAAGTGACTTTATCAATAGATGTAGTGGTGTTTAGGTTAAACAAGTCCTTGGTAAAGTCACCAGAACCTGAATGATTTAATCCTATAACTTCAACTGCCATAGGCATGGTAGCATCGTTATAAATAAGGTTAATGTTTTCTAAGACATAACTCTTCAAAGCAATTTTAAAATCGGTTGTTTCACCCGTATCAGCAGTCTCAACTTCAACAGGTTCTACTATTGCAGTATCAGCAGGCATAGCAATATCATAATTAGCCACTCCGTTTTCTAACACCATTACATTTGCATCAGTGTTAGCCAAATATATTTGTTGAATTTTGATGGACTCACCTTTAAAGACACTCACCACATCCAAGGTAAAAGATAGCTCTCCAATTTTAGCTAATTGAACTCCTTCAAATTGGTCTACACCATTTACTACCACGTTTTCAATACTAAACGTAAAGTCTGGGAAGTTCGTGAAAAGAGAAAGTGAGAAGTCGCCAAAATCAACATTTGCTTTCAAATTCTTATTCGCTTCTTCTTTGACAATCACAATGATATCATCTTTAAAAACAACAGGGATTGCAGCAGCAAAACCAACCAAAACGATGAGCGAAATAACAGTTATTCTAAATGCTTTTTTCATGATTAAAATTTGTTATGAAATTACTATTATTCTTTGGGCAGATTTAACTCTCCCTCAGATTTTGCAATTATGGTGGCTACGGTTGCATCTCCAGTTACATTAACTACTGTTCTGCACATGTCCAAAATACGGTCGACAGGGAACACGATAGCTATCCAAAGTGGATTAAGTTGTACTGATTGTAAAACGATAATTAACATAACTAAACCTGCACTTGGAACAGCAGCAGAACCAATAGATGCTAGTGTGGCCGTAAGTATAATAGTTATTTGTTGCGCCAAACTTAAATCAACCATGTGCATTTGGGCTAAAAATATCACAGCAACTGCCTGATAAAGACTTGTTCCGTCCATGTTTACCGTTGCGCCAATTGGCAATACAAAAGAGGTTACATTTCTCGACACTCCCATATTTTCTTCTACACACTCCATGGTTACAGGCAAGGTTGCTGCACTTGAACTGGTTGAAAAGGCCAAAAACTGCGCAGGACTTATTCTTTTAAAAAACTGACTGTATGTTATTTTCTTAATCACCATTTTGAGTAATCCAGGGTAAAAAACGAAGATCATAAAAACAAGACCCGCAACTACGGTGATAGAATAAACGCCTAAGCCTAAAAATATGTCTAATACTTGCGAAGGCGTATCAGCCATTTTGGAAATTACGCCAGCCAATAATGCGAATACAAAAAAGGGTGCTGCTTTCATCACTACATCTACCATCTTTAAAAAGACTTCGTTGATAGCATTAAAGAATTGAACAACGGGTTTTGTTTTTTCTTTTGGCAACATGATGAGACAAATACCAAAAAAGATGGCGAAGAAAATAACCTGCAACATGAGTTTGTTTTTAGAGAGAGAAACAAAAATGTTTTCGGGGATGATATCCACTAAAAATTGCAAGGGTCCATCTTCCTTTTTCTGATTGGCTAATTTCACCTTTTCCATTGCTGTTTTTTCAGCATCGGTTTTTTCGGTGTAGTTTAAATCTTTGGTGTAGCTATCATAAGCAGGGTTTGTCAGAAAATGTTTGCCATCTAATATTTCTACACCTGGTGTTTCGTCTACCCATAACTCATATTTCAACCTATTTTTTATCAACTGATCTTGTGATAAAAATGCTCCAGGTTTAATAACATTGACTAAAAATAAACCAACACTTACAGCCGCAATAGTGGTTACTAAATAGAAACCTAAGGTTTTTGCTCCCATTCGGCCAAGCTTACTGATGTCGGATAAACCAGCAACGCCTGAAATAATGGAAAACAAAACCAAAGGAATGGCAATGAACTTAAGCAATCTAATAAAAATAGCTCCAAATGGATCTATCCAGTTTTGAGTAAATTCGTTTAATCCGAAAGCACTGGCAACAAATGCCCAGATAATACCTAATACAAGGCCCATCATTATTTTCCAATGGAGTGGTAACTCCTTCCATTTCTTCATCATACCTTATCCTAAATTGATGTTATGTTGTTCCTTAATAAGTGATCGGCAATAGTCAAGGCTGCCATAGCTTCTACTATAACTACTGCGCGTGGAACTACGCAAGGGTCATGTCTCCCTTTACCTTCCGTTGCTACTTGTTCTCCTTTTGTATTCACAGTAGTTTGTGATTGCATAATGGTTGCAACAGGTTTAAAAGCTACCCTAAAATAGATCATCTCGCCATTGCTAATACCTCCTTGAATACCTCCCGATAAATTCTGAGCGAAGATTACCTCATCATTCTGGACATTCATGCGGTCGTTATGCACTGACCCTCTTAAATTCACTCCAGCAAAACCAGAACCATATTCAAATCCTTTAGCAGCATTGATGCTTAACATTGCTTTTGCCAAATCGGCCTGTAATTTATCAAATACTGGTTCTCCTAAGCCAACTGGTACTCCTTTGATACAACAAGAAACCACACCTCCGATGGTGTCACCTTCTTTGCGTACTTTTTTTATCAATTCCTCCATATTGACAGCCATTTTTTTATCTGGACATCTTACTGGATTTGATTCTACAATACTCTGTTCGTACCAAGCTGGGGTGTTCGATAAAATCAAACCGCCCACCTGACTTACATATGCAGAAAAGAAAATAGCATGTTTTTTGAGTATCAATTTCGCAAATGCGCCACCAACAACTCTGCAAGCTGTTTCTCTTGCCGAAGATCTTCCGCCTCCTCTATAATCTCGGTGTTTGTATTTTTGTTGGTAGGTGTAGTCGGCATGTGAAGGCCTAAATACATCCTTGATATGTTCGTAATCTTTGGTTTTTTGATTTTCATTTTTAATGATAAAACCAATGCTTGTTCCGGTAGAGATTCCATCAAAAACACCTGACAAGATATTTACTTGATCTTGCTCACTTCGCTGTGTCACAATGCTCGATTGACCAGGCTTACGCCTATCCAATTCTGATTGAATAAAAGCCATGTCAATCTTTACTCCCGCAGGAAATCCATCAATCACTCCTCCAATGGCTTCGCCATGAGATTCGCCAAAAGTTGTTAATGTAAGTGCTTTTCCTATTTTGTTTCCTGCCATTCGAACAAAAATAGTACTAATAGGCACATTCACAATACTTGTGTCCATAAGTTATCGTGATTCCAAATCAATTTTACATCTTTGACACCAAATAATTGTGATGAGTAAAATTTTAATAAAAAATATTAAGGGTCTAGTGGGTGTTTTCGAACATTCACCGGCTATCTTGAGAGGTGATGATTTATCAAACCTACCTATTCTGGAAAATGCATTTTTAGCCATAGAAAATGATTTGATTATTGCCTACGGAAAAATGGAAGATTGGGAAGGCATCATAGACTGGAGAGACCTAGAAATTATTGATGCATCGGACAGGTATGTATTACCGTCTTGGTGTGACTCACATACACATTTGGTTTTTGCCGCCAGTAGAGAAGGAGAATTTGTAGATAGAATAAATGGCTTGACTTACGAAGAAATTGCAGCTAGAGGCGGCGGGATTTTAAATTCTGCTGAAAAAATGGCCAATGCTACAGAAGATGAATTGTACGAATCGAGTATGACAAGGATTCAAGAAATAATGGAGCATGGCACTGGGGCTGTTGAAATTAAAAGCGGGTATGGATTGTCTGTAGAGTCTGAGCTGAAGATGCTACGTGTCATAAAAAGGCTAAAAGCAGATTCCCCTTTGGCAATTAAAGCTACCTTTTTGGGAGCACACGCTTTTCCAAAAGAGTTTAAAGAAAATCATGCTGGTTATATAAAATTAATCATTGAAGAAATGCTTCCTTTAATCGCAGAAGAAAATCTGGCAGATTACATCGATGCATTTTGCGAAGCAAATTATTTCTCAACAGAGGAATTGGATCAGATACTGGCAGCAGGAAAAAAACATAATCTTCAGCCAAAAGTACATGTGAATCAGTTTAATGCTATTGGAGGAATCAAGACGGCGATTAAACACGAAGCCGTTTCTGTAGATCATTTGGAGGTTATGAATGAAGAGGATTATGAATTATTAGCAAATAGCAACACTATTGCAACACTTTTACCTTCCTGTTCCTTTTTTATTAACCTACCTTACGCTCCAGCAAATAAGATGATTGAAAAAAATATTGCCGTAGCATTAGCAACAGATTACAACCCTGGATCTACGCCGTCAGGCAATATGAATTACGTGTTATCGTTAGCCTGTATTCACATGAAAATGAAACCTGAAACAGCTATACTTGCAGCTACCGTAAATGGAGCTCACGCCATGGGCTTAGGCGATAGTGTGGGTAGTATTACTGTTGGAAAAAAAGCGAATATGAATATCACTAAGCCAATGCCTTCATTAGCATATTTACCGTATCATTTTGCCAATCAAATGATAGATTGTTCTATCTTGAACGGAATTATTCAAAAAAGACAAACATCAACATTATAGCATGGTTGAATTATTTTCAAAAGAAGAAGCAAATAAAATAATTAAGGTTCGAGAGGGTGAAACAAAGCTTGGAGAATCGGTGATCATGCCTCATAATTCTTTGCATGAATCATTAGCTCAATTCAAAGGGAGGTATGTGATTATGGGTGTACCAGAAGACATAGGCCCTTCAGCCAATTTCGGAAAGAAGGGAGCAAGATATACCTGGCAACATTTCCTTGAAGCGTTTTTGAACATTCAAGACAATGATTTCATGCCCAATGAAGAAATCATGATTCTTGGGCATCTTGCCGTAGATGATTTACTGAATACGGCAGATCAACTGGATGCTAACATTCCTGAAGAGTTACAAAGACTAAGAGAACTTGTAGCCATCATTGACGAAAGATTAGAACGAGCGGTGAAAGCAATTGTGAATGAAAACAAAATCCCTATCGTCATTGGTGGTGGACACAATAATGCTTACGGCATAATTGCTGGTACTGTTTCTGCTATGCAAGAAAATGATAATCATGTGAAACCAAAGCTTGCTGTTATCAACCTAGATCCACATGCCGATTTCAGACCTCTTGAAGGCCGACATAGTGGTAATTCATTTAGCTATGCTTTTAATAATCAATTACTTAATAAATATCATGTTGTCGGTTTACATGAAAATTACAATTCTAACAATTTCATAAATCATACAATAAAATACCCTGAAGATTTATCCTTTTATACTTTTGAGCAATGGTTAGACCACCCCATTTCAACCCAAGAATTAGCGAAACAGTCAATTGAAAAAGTAAAAGATCAGCCAGTTGGTCTAGAAATTGATTTAGACAGCGTATGTTTTTTTCCTTCAAGTGCTAAGACACCTTCTGGGTGGACTGTTGATCAAATTAGGGCTTACATTAGGGAGATGGGTAGACAAAAAAACATAGCATACTTGCATCTCACTGAATCTGCGCCTTCATCCAATGAAAAAGATGAAGGACTGACGGGTAAATCGCTCTCTTATTTTGTCAGTGATTTTGTAAAAAATCATCATCTCACTTTTGGTCGTATTACACACTAGACTATTGTCTATTTTGGTTATATTATAAGTTAATTATTTCAAGTCTAAGTGGTTTCACAAATAACAAATAAAACGAGAATAGAACGGATCTTATTTTTCTTTCCGTTTCAGCTATTGGCTCTACATTTTAAAAAAAACCACCTCCTCCTTTTGTTTTGGTTTTTCCTTTTTGGGTACATTACTCAAAACATAGGTTCCAAATACGGGATTCATATTCTTTTTTTATTTCCAGAATACTTAGATAAAGTAAATTTTTGGTCTTTTTTTATAGTTGGATTAAGTACGGGTGGGTTTATCATGGCCTTTAACTTGTATAGCTATATCATGCACGGGTTTCGATTTCCGTTTATTGCAACTATTTCAAAACCCTTTTTTAAATTTAGCGTCAATAATTTCATTATTCCTTTATTATTTATTCTTTTATATTGCTACTTCTCTTATCAATTTCAATATCACCGAGAATTAATTCCTAAAAAAGAGATACTCACAAATCTGTTAGGGTTTATCATTGGTGTTGCATCATTCATTTTTGTTTCGTTTTCATATTTTATCAAAACAAATAAAGATGCCGAATACTTTAGGGTTCAATCAAAATCTGACAAGAAAAGTAGAAGAAAAATAAAAGCATGGTTTAACTCTAGCATGGCCTCTCGAAGCTGGAGAGTAGACACCTACCTTAGACATCCATTCCATGTGAGATTAGCGCGTGACTCTAGTCATTATGATGAAATAGTACTGGAAAGGGTGTTGACACAAAATCATATTAATGCTGCGATTTTTGAGTTTATTGCCATCCTCACATTTATTATCATTGGAACATTTTCTGCCTATAAGTTTTTCATTATTCCGGCAGGAGCAAGCATGATACTGGTTTTCACCATGTATTTGATGCTGGTAAGTGCTTTGTTTAACTGGCTCAAAGGCTGGACCATGACTTTGCTATTTGTTGCCTTTTTTGCGTTAAATGCAGGATATCATCATTTTTCTTTGGTAGGTGCTGACAGCCAAGCTTACGGATTAGATTACCTTAATTCGTCGGACTATAAACCAGAAACGATTGATAATATAAGAGCCAAAAAAGATTTAGTGGCTCAGGACATTAAACTTGGTGTAGAAATTCTTGAGAACTGGAAACAACGGGTTAACGCTCCTGTCAACGAAAAGCCTAAAATAATTTTTGTAAACACGAGCGGAGGTGGTTTAAGAGCAACTTTATGGACTTATTATGCCTTACAATTGGCTGACAGTCTTTGCCATTCGCAACTACTAGATCACACCAAACTTATCACAGGATCTTCTGGAGGAATGATTGGCGCAGCAATGGTACGAGAGCTATACCTAAAAAAACTAAACGATAATTTGGATGAATATCCACAAGATTTTGGAGAAAGCCTCGGCGGCGACATTCTTAATCCTGTTGTTTTTAGCATGGCTACTAATGATTTGTTTATTCGATATAGAACATTTAAATACGGTGATTTTAACTATACAAAAGATAGGGGTTATGCTTTTGAGAAAGAGCTAAACGAAAACACACACTTTTTTTTAGATAAAAAACTAAGTGAATATACTACTCCGGAGTATCAGGCACTAATTCCTCAATTTGTTCTATCTCCCACCATTGTCAATGATGGCCGCAGGCTAATTATTTCGTCAACACACATGTCATTTTTGGCAAACAACCAACCTGTCAATTCATTAGTTTACAACAATCCTATTACTGAGAACATTGAGTTTCTTAAATTTTTCTCCAAACAAGGGGCCCAAAACTTAAGCTTCATATCTGCCTTGAGAATGAATGCAACATTCCCATACATTCTCCCTACTGTTTCGTTACCTACTAATCCTGAGATTGAAATTATGGATGCTGGACTAAGAGATAATTTTGGAATGCTGAACACGGTAAAATACCTTTTTACATTTAAAGATTGGATTGAAGAGAACACCAGCGGAGTAATTATCTTACAAATTAGAGACAAACAAAAAAACAGGAAAAAAGCATACAATGCAATTCCTAGCATGTTAGAAAAATTGGCTAGCCCTATTCAAGCACTCTATGGTAACTTTGAACGTGTTCAGGATTTTGAACACGACAAGCTGATAGAATATGCGAGCGCTTGGTTTGACGGGAAAATTGATGTTATCGACTTAGAATTAACAGAACAAAACAACCAAAACATTAGTTTGAGCTGGCACTTGACTGCATTAGAGAAAAAGCAAATCAAAAATGCTGTCTATTTACCCAAAAACAAAGAAGCATTAGTTCACTTAAACCAGTTGTTACACTAACCATGGAATTGATTTTCGACAAAGAATGGGTGGCTCATTCGGCTCCAATATATGCCCTTACTCAAAAAAATGAAGCTGATTTTTTCACAGCAGGAGCAGATAAAATTGCAGCATTGTGGAATGTTGACCAAGCAAATAATTTGCCTTTTCATGTTAAAATAGATTTCGGTATCTACCACGTTCATTTTGAATCTAGCAACAATTGTTTGTACATATCACAAAGCAAAGGTGGTGTGCATGTTATTGATATTAACCTCAAAAAAGAAACAGCTTATTTGTTAGGGCATAAAAAAGGCGTTTACAAAACCCTTGTCATACCACAAGAACAGACTATCATTACCCTTGGTGGAGATGGTGTATGTAGTTTTTGGGATATCAACACGCATAAGCATATCACCGCTTTACAATTAAGCTCAGGTAAATTAAGAGATGCATTTTTTGATAGTGACCAAGGAATTGTATGGATAGCCGGAGCTTTTGGCGTGTTAACTGCCATTGACATGACTAACTTAAAAATTAAGAACACCTATGAATTAGGCGATGATGCCTTGTATACTGTTTGCCAACATCCTACCAATAAAAATATGCTTTTGATTGCTGGTAAAGATGCTTTGATTTATGTGATTCACACAACTACAGGAAAAATAATTTCTTTCCCTGCACACAATTTTGGTATTTACACTATTACACCTTTAACTGGCACTCCTTTTTTTGCAAGTTGCAGCAGAGACAAGAGCATTAAAATTTGGAATTCAACAGACTTTTCTTTTGTACAGAAACTGGAAAGAACTCATCAAAAAGGGCACACAGCTAGCGTCAATAACATTATTTGGCTGCCATCACACAAGCAATTAATCAGTGTGGGAGATGACAAGCGCATTATAGCCTGGAAAGCAACATAACAAAGGTCTAGAGAAAAAGTAAGGAAATCTTACGTTAATGTCATGTATTTTAGGCAAAGAAATAGAGGGTGATTTTCTGGCTAGCAAGTGAAAAGCTACATTAATTGAATAACAAAACGATACGTGTTTTTCAACAGCCTCTAACTACCTGAACAAGGTAATGTTACCTTGCTTACTTTCGGTCTCTTCTTTTGCATGAAATTTTGCTACTACTTGATAAATATAGACATCTTGCTCTTGTAGTTTACCATTGTATGTCCCATCCCAGCCTGCTTTTTTATCAGTTGTTTCAAACACCACCTCTCCCCATCTGTTATAAATCCGGAAAGAAACCAATTCTTTAATTCCCCATCCATCTACATACACAATGTCATTTACGCCATCACCGTTCGGTGAAAATGCAGTAGGCACATCTACACTTGATTTTTTGAGGACTTCAATACAAATAATGTTTTCAAAATCGAAGCATTCCAACACCGATGTATCACGCATACGTACTGTATAGATTATGCTTTCCAAGGGAGATATCACAGGGTTATAGCAATCACTACAACTCAAGTAATCAGTTGGAGTCCATGTATAGACATAACTATCTTCAAACACATTCAAATCCAAGCTTATTTCTTCTCCAATATACAAGGAAGTATCTCCAAACACATTGCAATCAAGTCCTTCATTTAAAAAGGGGGTTTCTAGAATTTTAGCTTCTAACTCAGTTTTTGCAACACAACCAGAAACATCAGTAACCAAGACGTTATAATTTACCGTACTAAAGATTGTCGCCATTGGATTTTGCCCGGTAGGATCGTCTAATCCTGTAGCAGGTGTCCAAAGATATGAAGAAGTAGTATCTCCCTCTATCAATAATTGTAGCGGAATCCCGTCATCACAACCCAATACATCTGTTGCTGACACAATAGGCGCCTCTAAAAGTATCATTTCTTTTTCTAGGGTATCTTTGCAACCAAATTCAAAATCTTTTACAGAGATAGTTACCATGTACTCACCTGGCTCTTCATAAGCATGTTCCCTAGGGTTCACCCCACTAAAAC
>JBLIDJ010000059.1:0-16024 GCA_047634195.1 Flavobacteriales bacterium | reverse complement strand
TACATCAACTTTTACTTGCCTGTCTTCGGTTTCGTAAATGGCTATTTCGTTTGCTGTACTCATATCTCCGATTTTATTTTTCCCCAACGATAATTAGAAAAACTAGATTTGTGTGTTTCATACCCCTTGTTGGAATTGCAAGCCAACAAAACTAAAGTGGTTAAAACCGGTATGATGTTTCTAGCTTTCATAAGGTTCAAAAGTTTAAAGGCATAATTTACAGCTTTTGTACAAAACCGAAATCCAATTGTTTCTTGATTAAATCGGCAGAGAGTACTTCTACTTCTAGCTGGTCGCCCATGTTAAATTCTTGTTTATGTACACGTCCTCGAATGCAAAAACGCTCTTCATCAAAATAGTAATTGTCATCTGACAAGTCTTGAATGGCAACCATGCCTTCGCATTTGTTTTCATTCAGTTCTACATAAATACCCCAAGAAGTAATGCCTGATATGGTACCAACAAAATGATCGCCCAATTTGTTCATCAAAAATTCAACTTGCTTGTATTTAATGGAGGCACGCTCAGCATCGGCTGCCGTTTTTTCCATGGTAGAACTATGCTTACAGAGTACATCTAGTTTGTTTGTATCTAGGTAGTTTGCATTGTCAAGGTATGCTTGCAATAAACGGTGTGCCAACACATCGGGATAACGACGAATAGGAGAGGTGAAGTGACTGTAAAAATCGAATCCCAGGCCGTAATGACCAATATTCTCTGTGGAATACACAGCTTTGGACATAGATCGAATACACATTTGAGCCACAATGCCTTCCTCTTGTTTTCCTTCTACCTCAGCCATAATATTGTTGATAGCCTCTGCCGCTGCTCGCCCTTCTACTTGTGGTAATTTGTATCCAAACTTCTTTAAGAAAGTACGTAAGGTTTTTAATTTTTCAGGATCTGGCCCGTCATGAATTCTAAATACATACGGTGTTTTTTTCAACTTGCTGGTCACATACGTGGCAACACCTCTGTTGGCCATGAGCATAAACTCTTCAATAAGCCAGTTGGCCTCAACCATTTTTTTAGGGTACACACCAAGGGGTGTTCCGTCTTCTGCCAACTTGAATTTTACTTCATCAGAGCCAAAGTCAATAGCACCTTTTTTCAAACGCTCTTTTTTAAGAATAACAGCTAATCTGTTCAGGTCATTTACCTCTTTCGAGAATTTACCTTCAGCGCCTTCTATGAGCTCTTGGGCTTGTTCGTAAGTATATCGTTCGTCAGAGAATATGATAGTTCTTCCGTACCAATCGTTTATAATTTCTGCTTTTTCATCTATTTCAAATACCGCAGAAAAACACAATTTTTCTTCTTGAGGACGTAAAGAACAAAGTTGATTACTCAACACTTCAGGTAACATAGGCACTACTCTATCAACCAAATACACAGATGTTGCACGTTTTACCGCTTCTTTGTCTATGATGTCGTTTGGACGGACATAATGAGATACATCGGCAATGTGTACACCCACGCGCATGTTTCCATTTTCCAAATATTCTACCGAAAGTGCATCATCAAAATCTTTTGCGGTATCGGGGTCAATGGTAAACGTGGTGATGTCTCTGAAATCTCTTCTTTTAGCAATTTCAGCAGCAGAAATGGTTGTGTTCAGCTTTTCAGCAGCTTCTTCCACTTCTTCTGGGAAATCGAGTGGTAAACCAAACTCGGCTAATATGGCATGCATTTCTACATTGTGTTCACCAGGTTTACCAAGTACTTCTATTACCGAAGCATAAGGACTATCGCGGTGGTCTGGCCAGTCACTCATTTTTGCCAATACTTTGTCACCGTTTTCGGCTCCTTTTATTTTTTCTAAAGGGATAAAAAAGTCGATATGTATTTTTGGACTTGAGGGTCTGAAAAATGCAAATTTGTCTGTAATGTCAATCGTACCAACATATGATTCTTTGTCTCGTTGTACAATGCTTACTACTTTTCCTTCTTTACTTTTACCTTTTTTAGTAGGGATTAGTTTCACTTCAACAGTGTCGCCATGCAAGGCAGGGCGAGTATTGTTTTGTCCTATAAAAATGTCTTCACCATCTTCCACAATCATATAGCCAACCCCTTTGCGGGTTATTTCTATGCGACCTGTTAATGCTTCTCGAGCAAAATTGAATTTGTATCGACCTTGATCTAACTGTTTTACTATGCCCATAATAGCCAATTCGTGCAATATTTCTACCACCACAGCCCTGCTCTGATGGTCGTTTGCGCCGAGTTTGGCTGCTACTTGTTTGTAGTTTAATGGGGTTGTGCCTGCGTCTTCAAAAATCGTTATGACATCTGATGTAAGTTGTTTTTTGAACTTACCAGCACCCTTTTTCTTTTTGGGTTGAAAATTTTTTTTCGCCATTTAGCGTGTTTCGTAATTAATTCCGTCTAAGGTAACATATTCGAGCCGACAACATTCTGCTATGGTGTACTAAGTTTAAAAAACTTGTTTGAAAAAGCCCGAAAAGGCTATGTATTCGTGTTATAAGCTTATTTAGGATAATACAGTTTTTAATTATAAAAAATAAAGTATCAGATGTTTTCATTTAAAGCCCTAGGAAACTTAACTTTGAAACAATTAAGATAAAAACTAAAATATGTTATCATCGAAAGTAGAAGACGCGCTAAACAAACAAATACAAATAGAGGCAGCATCGTCTCAGTTTTATCTAGCCATGGCATCATGGGCGGAAACGCAAGGATTCAATGGAACTTCCTTGTTTTTGTACCATCATTCTGACGAAGAAAGAATGCATATGTTGAAGTTGGTAAAATTTGTGAACGAACGTGGTGGAAAAGCTATTGTACCTGCATTGGAACAACCACCTCATAGCTTTTCTGACCTAACACAGATTTTTCAAACTTTGTTGGACCATGAAATGGTTGTTACACAAGAAATAAATGATGTGGTTGATATTTGTTTAAATGAAAAAGACTATTCCACACATAATTTTATGCAGTGGTATGTGTCTGAGCAAATAGAAGAAGAAGCCTTGGCCAGAAACATTATGGATAAATTAAAAATGATTGGTGCCGACAAAGGAGGAATGTATTTGTTTGACAGAGATCTTGAAAATTTAAGCAACCAACCTGTTCCAAAAGTGGCATAAATCGTTAAAAATCAAGGGCGTTTGCATAATAAGTGCAATTGTTCATCGATTTTTTACTAAAAGTATTTAATTTGTGCAACTAAAACAATAACTATGAAAACTTGTAAAGCGATTTGCTTAACATTATTAATGTGTACAATTTCTACTTCTTGGGCTACAGGAGGAAAAGAAAAAGAAACCACCCGCAGAGTGCCTGTTGCTACTCATTTAATTAAAGAAAACGTTGTAGCACTAACTTCTACCAAGTATGGAAGAAGTTTTTACAGCCCAGAATCGTTGAATGAAGCTGCGGACCACATCATTGGTCAGTTGTATGGTTGGAACATTACACCAGAAATGCAGTATTACAACATAGGGCAGGTTGAGGTGAAAAACATCATATACAAGTATGGCGACAAAGAAAAACCTGTATTGGTTATTGGTGCGCACTACGATGTGTTCAACAACATGCCTGGAGCAGATGGAAACGCTAGTGGTGTAGCCGTAATGCTTGAGCTTATTCGTTTGGTGAAATTGTCTAGTCCTCAGTTAGATTACCGCATTGAGTTCGTTTTTTATGGTTTGCACGAAGATCCATTTTTTGGAACTGAAAATATGGGCAGCTTTGTTCATGCAAAAACTTTGAAGGACAGAAAAGCGAAAGTAAAAGCTATGATTGCACTTGACATGGTTGGATATTATAGTGATGAATCGGGTTCTCAAGCTTATCCAACACGTATGATGAAAATGAAGCATCCTAATAAAGGAAACTTTGTTGCCTTGATTTCAAATGATAACTTACTGCAAGAATATCTAAACATCATTGAAAGTGATATTGAAGATGCTGCTGATATTAAAGTAGAAACCTTTAGAGGAGAAACTGGAAGCCCAGCGTTAGATTTTGCTGATCACTACAACTATGCAGTTTATGGTTGGGAAGCAATTTTAGTATCTAACACGGGTGCTTGGAGAAACCAAAACTATCACCAGATAACCGATATCCCTGCAAGCTTAGATTATAAAAAAATGACTGAACTAACACAAGGGCTTTACGAAGCGATTGTGAAGTACAAATAAGATTTATCATCTTCTTTTTGAAAAGCTGCCGTCGTATTTAGATATGATTGGCAGCTTTTTTTGTGAACTCAATTGGAAAGTAGGTTTTTATATTTCAGTATTCAAGGATAACGCTAATTTTACAACATGGATTTCGATTTTAATTTTCTTTGGTTAAACATTATCGCGCTGTTGTTTATCGTGTTGATGGTTGCTGTAACCAACATATACGTTATCAAAAAAGAGAAAAAGAAGCTACGCCATTCCGTAGAAATAATGAAAGCGGAGCTGACAAGTGAAAGAGACAAAGTAAAGCAGCAAAACTCCAAACTCGAAAAATATAAAAAAAGAGCAGACGACTTGTTATACAACATGTTACCTCAGGAGGTGGCCGATGATTTAATTTCAAAAGGAAATGCACAAGCACGGCACTACAACAGTGCTACGGTTATGTTTTCAGATATTAAAGGATTCACCAAAATAGCCGAACAATTTCGGCCGCAAGATTTGGTGAAAATATTGGATAAGTATTTTACAATTTTTGATGAAATCATTGATAAATACAATGTTGAGAAAATAAAAACCATTGGCGATTCATATATGGCCGTAGGCGGTGTTCCTTCAAGAAACGTGACCAACCCATTTGACGTTGTTTTGGCCTCCTTAGAAATACAACGTGTACTAAAAGAGATGAAAGAACATTTTATTTCCATACATGAATCGTACTTAGAAATTCGAATAGGTGTTCATACAGGAGAGTTGATTGCAGGCGTGGTTGGAAAAAAAAGATATGCTTATGATGTATGGGGTAACACCGTGAATGTTGCCCACAGAATGGAAGAAAATGGGGAAGCCGAACAAGTAAATATTTCGAGTGCAACCCACAAAATTATTGCCCCACTATTCGAAACTACATACCGAGGATTGAAAAGTGCTAAGAACAAGGGTAAACTTAAAATGTATTATGTAAATAAGATTAAAGAGGAATTGTCGGTAGGCGGGTTAGGGATTGAACCTTTACCCATATTTTATCAATACGTTGCTTTAATTACTCTTGGAAAACTCCAATACTTAGCCCTTGAAACTTATATGTTGGATTGGTTAACCAAGAATTTGCCAGACAATTTGTATTATCATGGTGTGCACCACACCAAAAATGTAAACAGACATGCAGAGTTTATTGCACTTGCAGAGAAAGTGAATACTGAAAGTCTATTCTTGCTTAAAACAGCTGCGTTGTTTCACGATGCAGGCTTTGCAACACAATATGAACACAACGAGCAAATTGGTGCCGATATGGCAACAGAGATACTTCCTAAGTTTCAGTATTCACAAAAACAAATTGACACAATTGTTTCCTTAATCCTTAGTACCAAAGTACCGCAAAACCCAACTACACTTTTAGAAAAAATAGTATGTGATGCCGATTTATTCTATTTAGGTGATGACAACTTTCATGACATAGCCGACAACTTAATGAGTGAACTCACTGAGCGTGAAAGAGTAAAAGACCGCAAGGAATGGGACGCTATTCAAATAGCATTTTTGAAAGAGCATCGTTATTTCACAGAAACAGCAAGGAGACTGCAACGACCAGGAAAGCAGATGCATTTAAATGAAATAGAGCTCAGAAATAAAAGTTAAGAAGAAAAAACTCCTCCAGATACTGTTGTAATAGTTGGGTTGATACAAATCACAGGAATTTGCAATTCGTTGGTAATGATGGCTTGCTCAAACGTACTACCCAAAATACCCATCAAACTGTTTTCTTGAAGGTTCATAATCGCTATTAGATCAGCGTCAACTGTTTCTGCCAATTTAATGGCTTCTTTAGCAATTTTGCTAGCCCCTTCTTTACTGATGGTTGAGGTAAATTCAATGCGTCTTTCGTGCAAAAACTTAGCAGCAAACTTTAAGTTTCTATTTAATTGATTTTTCAAAAATTCATCCTTTTCCTTTGGGGTAATGATGTGTACTTTTGAATTAAAGTATTGTGCTATTTTGGAGACTAAGCTTAATTTTTGTTTGGTTTCTTTCGACAAATCTAGTGGTAACACAATATTTTTGTATCCGAAAGTTAGTGGTTGTTTTTCCTGCACCACAATAAAAGGAACAGGGCTATTGGTTACAACTTTAAGCGCATTGCTACCGCGAAGTTTTTGAATTCCTTTTAGGCCATGTGTACCCATAAAAATAAGTGAGCAATGCAATTCTTTAGCTGTTTCACCCACGACATCAAAAAGTGATCCTTCTTTAACAACAGGTAAAATGGTGATATTCGGATGCTTTTGATGAGCAGCATCAATCATTTCGCTCAATTTAGCAGATGCTTGTTCTGTTTTCTTTTCGTTTGACACAACGTGTAACAACCATATCTGCGTACCAATCACGTTAGCCATATGCAACGCATGATTCAAAGCATTTTCTGATACTGTTGTAAAATCGGTTAGTACTAAAAGTGATTTTGTGCTCATAATTTGGCGTATTCAAATTTCGGTACAAAGATAATTAACTTCAAGCATTCATAAATGTTAAATCGACAAACTATTTTAAGTTACATACTCAATAATTAGTTGACTGATTATGAATGTGTTGAAAATTAAAGTCAAACAAGTTACATTAACACTTAAGTATCTTTTAATCAATACTTTGTAGGTTTTCATATGTGAATGATAGCTAAATACTTATATTGACAAATACTTTTAGAGCAAAGTCATTGTAATAGGAATATTCTCGATGGGCCAATCAGAGCCATCTGTTTTTTGGTTACTAATTTTAATGGCGACATCTAATCCTTTCACAACTTTTCCCATCACAGTATGCTCACCGTCCAAGTGCGGTGCCCCGCCAATAGTCATATATTCGGTTCTTTGTTTTTCAGTAAACTTTAAATCGTATTCTTTTTCGGTCATATCAAGTCCAAAATCAGATTGTTTTTGCCCTGTGATGATAAAAAAATCGAAGGAAGATGAGTTTTTATCGGGATTGTCGACATAACTCCTAGCCATAGCAACAGCGCCAGTTTTGTGATAATGTTCGGGTTTCATTTCAGCAGGAATCGCATATTTTCCAATCAAAAATCTTTTCTCTTGGGTTCTTTCGTCGTCTTTGTTTCCTGCTTGTGCAATGAAGTTTTTTACAACACGGTAAAAATACGTACCATCAAAGTATTGTTTTTCCTTGATTAAATAAATCATGTTAGCCCTGTGCAATGGAGTATTGTCGAACAATTCGAAAACTATTTCTCCATAAGGCGTATTGATGAGTACTCTTATTTCTTTGTTTTTTTTACCATAATCGCTTAAAAACGAAACACAATTTTCGTCGGTCAACCAAACAAGCTTTTCAGACTCAGGGGTTACGATTTTTTCAACCGTCTCTACAGGCTCTTCAGTAACATTTTTCTCATTGTTAGTTGAACAGGAAACTCCGATAATTAATAAAAAGATAATTCTGATAATATGCATGAAGCAAAGTAAGAGAATAGTTGTGTACTAGCAGAAAAAATCACCAAAAAAAACCCAACCTTAAAAAGATTGGGCTTTGAATCAAATAAGGAATTGATTAGGCATATTGGCACAAAATACCACCCATTATTCCAAGGGTGATAGCCCAGTATCCAACATTTATGGCAATATATTTACCACTTTTTCTTTCAAGCATAGCATTGATTCCTAAAATTGGGAGTGCAATAACAATTCCAGTAATTATACCATGAAGTAGCCCATGTTTAAAGGTTCTGAAATTGTCACCGTATTCAGCTAAAAATGCTGCAGCGGTTCCGCTGGTCAACGCTTCTAGATCTCCTCCAACTAATGAGAATACACCATATTGGTGAACAACAATACTGTTGAGGCCAAACGTTAAAAAGAAACTTAATACAAAACGTAAGAAAAAGATAAGGCCCATTTTGCCACCTTTCATTTTTTCTTCTGTCATCTCGGCTGCTTTCATCCAAGCATTGCCACAAACTTTTGGGTGGTACCAGATAAATCCTATTACTAAAGGGACTAATGCTGCACTGAGCATCACTAATAAATTAGGCATCATAATATATAGTTTTTAAAAATTTACGCCTAAAGCCAATTAAAAATATAATATGTTAAATTAATTGTTAGAAACTAATCTACTGTTTACTGTGTTTGATGTCTTTGATAACAAGCTGCAAACTTACATTTCCTTGCCATTCATTTTCATCAATGACAAAAGCGATATCAATGTGTTCTTGATTTTTTATGGTGGTTTCCCAATTCCCTAATCCAAATCCGATAGCATTGATACGTATGCCTGAATCGTTAGTTATGGTGAGTTTTAAGTGATTTTCACCCACCAGTTTCGTATACATTCCTTTTACGTTTTTACACACAAACATGGGAGTCAGATTCATTGGGCCAAAAGGCTCCATTTGAGATAAAATTCTAAAAAACTTTGGGGTAATTTCTTCTAAGGTTAATTCCTGGTCTATGACTAGCCTAGGTGTTTTTTGAGCTTCGAGAATGGTATTACTCACCTGTTGTTCAAAGGCTTCTTTAAAGGTTGGGAGCTGCTCCATGGTCATGGTAAGTCCCGCAGCATATTTGTGTCCGCCAAATTGTATGAGGTGTTTTTCGCAAGCTTCAATAGCTTCATACACATCAAATCCATCAACAGACCTTGCCGAGCCACAAATCTTTCCTTCTGACTCTGTTAAAACAATAGTGGGTTTGTAGTGTTGTTCAATCAATCGAGAAGCAACAATACCTACCACTCCTTTATGCCAATTATTTTGATAAACAACGGTACTTGCCAGGGTTGTGTTTTCGTTCATCTCTTCAACCATTTCTAACGCTTCTTGTGTGATAGATTGATCCAAGTCTTTTCTTTCTGAATTGTTGTTTTCTATGTTTACGGCTAATTCTTTCGCAAAAGCTTCATCTCCTTCAATCATTAATGCCACTGCGTGCTTTCCACTTTTTATCCTACCAGCAGCATTGATGCGAGGAGCAATAAAAAACACTAAATCAGTCACAATTAGTGCTTTGTTTTTTTTTCTGCCTGCAAGTAAGGTTTTTAATCCTAGCCGAGGAGAAGTATTGAGCTGTTGTAATCCTAAACTGCAAAGCACCCTGTTCTCACCTGTAATAGGCACTATGTCAGCAGCAATACTAATGGCTAACAAATCTGTGTATTCAATTAATTGGTGGTCTGGTTGATCTGTCAATTCAGCATATGCGCACAAAAGTTTATAGCCTACTCCACAACCACTCAATTCTTTGTATGGGTAAGGGCAATCTACCTGTTTAGGGTCGAGCACTGCTATAGCGGCAGGCAAAACATTGCCCGGTTGATGGTGATCACAGATAATTACATCTATGCCATAGCTATTTGCTAAATCAACTTGTTTGTTAGCTTTTATACCACAATCCAAGGTTATGATGAGTTGAAATTGATGCTCATTAGCCCAATGCATTGCAGTGTCTGAAACGCCATAGCCTTCCTTATATCTATCGGGTATGTAATAGTCTATGTTGTCTGTAAAGGTTTTAAGATAGCTATACATCAGGGCTACTGAAGTAGTTCCGTCTACATCATAATCGCCATAGACCAATATTTTTTCACCTTTATCAATAGCCTCAACCAGCCTATTTGCTGCTATGTCCATTCCTTTCATTAAAAAAGGAGAATGCAGTTGCTTTGTATTAGGTCTAAAATATTTTTTGGCAGCATCAAATCCTACTATATTTCGTTGTGCAAGAATAGCAGCAAGAATAGAAGGGATATTTAATTCATCACAGTTTTGTTGAACCTGTGAATGTTCTGGAGAACTTTTTAACTCCCATAATAAGCTGTTGGTAGACATGTGTTCAAAGTTAAAATAATTGAGAATAAAGAAACAACCTTATTTGAAACAACAACGTTACTTTTACCAAGTATGAAATATTTTAAATTAGTTTTTAGTAGTTGTTTGTTTTTCCTATTACTTTCAAGTACTGGTTTGAAAGCACAAAGTGACGTTGTTCCAGACGAATACTTGGTTATGCTTACCAATGAATCACATGAACAAGCCTTTAAAAAAGAGTTACTTTCTTTGTCGAGTAATATTTCTTACAGAGAACTAGGCAATATTTCTATTTTTAAGATAATTGTGCCAACAACCTCTTTAATACCTGAAGCACTTTTTTATCAGCACATGAATGCATTGCCTTGGGTTAAATATGTACAACCGAATCATAAAATACAACAACGAAATACGATACCCAACGATCCAAATTATAGCACACAATGGCAATACAACAATACAGGACAAAATGGAGGAATTGCTGGAGTTGACCTTGATGCCGAACTAGCATGGGATATTACTACTGGCGGCGTTACTCCCAATGGCGATACTATTGTAATCGCCATTGTTGATGGTGGATTTCAGGTAAATCATAGCGATTTAATACAGAATATTTGGCACAACCATGCTGAAATCCCTGATAATGGTATTGATGATGACAACAATGGATACATCGACGATTATGAAGGATGGAACCCAACCACAAGTTCTGATAATTTCACGCCTAGCTCTCACGGGACTGCTGTTGCAGGAATTGTAGGAGGATCTGGCAATAATGGTATTGGCGTAACGGGTGTTAACTGGAATGTTAAATTGATGTTGTTGCTTTCTTCTGGTAACGAAGATGAACTAGTTGAGTCATACTCTTATGCATACGATGCACGAAAAAAATATAATGAAACCAATGGTGCAGAAGGAGCTTTTGTGGTGGCTACTAATTCCAGTTTCGGAATTAATGGAGGAAGTCCTTCAGACGCACCTATTTGGTGTGCCATGTACGATTTGATGGGAGAAGTAGGTATATTAAGTGCCGCTGCAACTGCAAATGCTAATAGCAATGTAGATGTAGATGGAGATCTGCCAACTACATGTCCAAGTAAATATTTGATTGCAGTTACCAATATTAAAAGTAACGATGAAAAAGAGCTTCAAGCGGGTTATGGTGTCGAACATATTGACATAGGTTCTTTTGGATCAGGAGTTTACACCACCACCAACAATAATAACTATTCTTCGTTTGGTGGTACTTCAGGAGCCACTCCATTTGTTGCTGGAACTGTAGGGTTACTGTATGCAACAACTAGCTCATTATTGCCAAGTATGTCAATGACCGATCCTGCCAATGCAGTTTTGCTAGCCAAACAAGTAATAATAGACGGTAGTGAAGACAATGCTAGCATAGCTAACAATACAGCATCGGGGAAACGACTAAACTTGAATGGTGTGTTACAAGAATATTTAAGAATTGATTCAGTAGGAGTTTGCTTAGCACCTATTACCTTAAATTCTTCGTTAGGTGGAAGAACAGCAGTCAATTTCGAATGGGATAGTAATAGTGATACGCATTATTTTTATTATGCCATAGATGGAGGATTGTACGATTCCATACTTGTTGACAAAGGACTTACATTAACTGACTTGGATACCTGTGTGAATATTGACTGGTATGTTAGAGCTGTTTGCGATACCATGTTATCCTTACCATCAACAATCAATACCTTATCAAATGCAGGATGTTGTGTTGCACCTAGCAATTTTAGAATAGAAAACGTATCAATTGATAGTGCTCATGTGTTTTGGGATAAAGCTTTTGGTTTTCAAAGTACAAAACTTAGGTGGAAACAAGTGAATAGCAACATTTGGACTGATAGCCTTATAGTTGATACTAATTCACATTGGATTATTGATTTAGATTCTTGTGTAAATTATGAGGTAGATATCTCAACACTTTGTCAGTTGGATACACTATCAGAACTTAGCAATACTTTAACATTTATAACAGAAGGTTGCCCGACGTGCTATGATACTGATTATTGTGAGATTTTAGCACCATCAAACAGTTTTGAATGGGTTGACTATATTAACATCGGACTTTGGGAAGCAAATACAGGTAAAAGTCCAACAGGATTAGATTTTTATGGAAATGATTTTGGCGAATTATCTCTAAAACGAGGCTTTAAATATCCTCTTACGTATTTCATTGACGCAACAAGTCCTACTACCGAACGTGTTCAAATATTTATTGATTACAATAACAACAAACAATTTGAATCAAATGAAATGGCATATGCTGGTCTTGTTTCTAGTGGTCTTGTAATATCAGATTCTATTTCGATAAGTCCATTAGCAGTGCCCGGAAATACGCGTATGCGCGTTCAACTACAATGGAATACTAACGTAAGTGGTTGCAATAATGTTAATTATGGAGAAATAGAAGATTACTGTATCAATATCTTGCCTTCGTCAGTAGGTTTAAAAGAAATCACGCAAGCAACTTTAGATATTTATCCAAATCCTACCAATGGCATACTGTTTATTAATAATCCTCCAAAAAACAGTTCTTATAGTTTGTTTAGTACACTCGGTGAATTGGTTCAGCAAGGTGTAGTTTCTGAAAAATTAGATATTTCTAAACAACCTGTCGGGGTATATCTCTTGCAAATAGATAACTTTACGTATCGAATTTTAAAACAGCACTAGTTGAATAACCTTACCCTTATTTCTGCCGTCATCATTACCTTCAACGAAGAAAAAAACATTGAACGTTGCTTAAAATCTTTGATTCCTATAGCTGATGAAATCATTGTCATCGATTCATTTTCGACGGATAGAACAGAAGAGATTTGTGGAAAATACAATGTTAAGTTTGTAAGTCAAGAATGGCTAGGGTATGCTAAATCTAAAAACCTTGGTAATCAACTTGCTACTCATTCATACATTTTATCTGTTGATGCCGACGAAGCTGTTTCTGATGATCTGGCAAACACCTTAATTCTCCTAAAAAGAAAAAAAGTGACGGGTGCCTTCGAGCTAAAACGGTTGACCAACTATTGCGGATATTGGGTGAATCATTGCGGCTGGTATCCCGATGCTAAGGTTAGGTTGTTTCCAAAATTAAGAGCACAATGGGTCGGTGACAGTGTACATGAACAATTGCAACTCGCGAAAGAATTGCAAGTAACAAGGCTTAACGGAGACTTGTTGCATTATAGTTATTACACTACTAAACAACACATGCAAACCATAGACAAGTACACAACTCTTGGGGCAGATGATTTGCATCAACGAAACAAAAAAACGTCACAAACGATGGCGCACATTAAGGCGGTTGTCAGGTTTGTAAGAATGTATGTGTTCCAATCTGGCTGGTTAGACGGATGGGCAGGATGGATGATTTGTAAAAACTCAGCCTATGGCGTTTGGTTAAAATACCACAAATTAAACTTGCTCAATAATCCTGCTAAAAAAATAAGTTAATTACTTACAGCAGTTCTTTTTTCGAGAAAGGAGTTGTGAAAAAGAAACTCATAAAAAACAAAACAAAGGTCACGCCAGCTTGCGTTTCAAGTGTATCTTCCGATAAAAATGACGCCAAAGCAATGATTAAAAATAGCCAGGCATAATCAGGGGATTTGTTTTTGCTATAAAAGGGTGCCAAAAACATACCCAAAAACAGCACTAAACCAATAACGCCTAAAGCCAACCAAGTACTCAGGTACTGATTATGCGCCCGGTGTTGCCACTCTTCCGAGAGCACCGATTTAGTTTTAACATATGCTTGTTTAAAAGCATTTCTTAAATCACCTGTACCCACACCCGTCAACCAATTTTCTTTGAGTAGATAAAAAGCAGTTTTTATAAATTCAAACCGCATTAATAGTGAATGCCCGTTGGGAGTGCTTCCGTTTTTAAATTGGTGCAACTCAAAAAGAATGGTGTAATACCTTTTAGAAAATCCATTGACATGAGTGAAGCTGTAATTAGTTGCTCCATTTAAAATGCTATTTACATCTTCATTTGATAATTGAGCAATTCCTATACTGTCTTTGGTGAGGCCTTTAGAAGTTAAATACCGCATTAGGTTAGCTTGTATTGGAAAACCCGAAGCATTGAGCTGGGTTATTGGAATCTTAGTACGTTTTTCCCAATGTGTTTCCAATTCTTTATTGGAAAAATATTGATATACAAAGTGCCCATTTTCTACCTGTTTGTTTGTGAGCGAATGATAATAGTTATTACCACTCAAGGTTTTGGAGGGTAGGCTAACTTTGTTGTTATTGACAGGAACGAAAATACGATTGTACGATTGTGCCGTGAAAAATACCGCAGAGCCGATTATTCCTAATATGGCTAATGCAGCAACCCATTTTTGTTTTTTATTTCTGTTTTTAAATATATGTCTGCCAATCCAAATAATCATGAGTAAGCCACAAATCACAATACTAGTACCCGATTCAAGGATAGATAAAAAATAAAAACCCCACAGCGTGGAGAAAACTTTTAGGATAATACTAAATTTTGTAAAATTTACAAGATTTGGATAGAGCCATAAAAGACCGATAGCCAAACAAATATTTAAGCTAAATCTGATGTGCGAAATAAAAACAGAAATTTCTCTGAAGTTTTCAACCACGGGCCCATACCATTGTAAGTAGATACCATAAAGCACAAATGTGTTGGTAAAAACAGTGAGCACATAAATGCGTATAAGCCACACCAATTGTAAAGCACTCAGCTTATACATACCAGCTAATGCAATTGGGAAAAGTAATAATGGTAATTTTATACGAATATCACGAGCAGCACTGCTTAAATCGTCACTCCAAGCCATGCCTATGACATGCCAAATAAATAATGCTAAAGCAAATAGTGTATAAGGTTGTTTTAAAACATGAATGCATCTTTTGATTAACTTAGGGCTAATTAAAAATAAGGCAGCCAAGGCTATTCCACCAACACTCATGAGTATGTGGGAACATGAAATTCCAATAACCACGACTAAAAGTGAAAAATATGTTAGCCAGTTGCAATATTTGCCGTAGTTAATTGCTTTAAGCATTAGGGGGTTAGTATTGACTGATATTTAAGTGCTTGAAAATATACTTGAGCTGTATCAATGATTGGATCCTTTGCCAAAGAATTTTCAATTCTCCCTTTTTGATAATAATAGCGAGAAACAACTTCATTTTCCAATACTTCTTTAATGTCAGCTTTGAATAAACTTAAATCGGTAATCTTTCGTTCTGAAAATAAGGCTTGAAGTTTTTCCAATTCTGGTTTCACTTGATTGTAGTACGCCTCTTTTTTACTCACTTCAGCCAGTTCCTTTACCAAGTTACCTGTTTCAGTTTCATAGTCATATTCTTGACGTTTGACAAACTCACAAAAAGTAAGGTAATCTTCATCCGTTAATTTGAAATCCTTAGCATTATTAATCTTTGAATGGCTGTTTACAAATTCGTTAGCGTATTTAAAAAACACAGAATTATTGGCTAACCCACCTACAACATTTGCAAAAGGTTCTGATTTGATTTGCACATCAGGATTGATACCACGACCATCTTTAACTATCCTGCCGTTTTTGGTTTTAAATGTTTTTAATTCAGAATCGGGCACGTCAATTACTTTTCCGTTATCGCTTCTGTTAGAGTAGTCTAATCGTTGAATACAACGACCACTAGGAATGTAATACTTGGCAACAGTTAGTTTCAGTTTTGAATTATAATATAAATCATGCGTTTGTTGAACCAACCCTTTACCAAACGATTCTTCTCCAATGATAACTGCTCTGTCTAAATCTTGCAATGCACCAGATACAATTTCGGAAGCAGAAGCAGAACCTTTGTCAATCAATATAATCAAAGGAATCTCTAGGTCTACTGCTTGTTCGAAAGTTTCGTGGGTTTTATTCCACTCATCTATTTTCCCTTTGGTACTTACAACTAATTGGCCTTTGGGGACAAAAAGGTTGACAATGCGCACCGCTTCACGTAATAATCCTCCTCCATTTCCACGTAAATCAAGAATGATGTTTTTTGCTTGCTGCTTGTCTCTAAGGTCT
>JBLIDJ010000058.1:0-16073 GCA_047634195.1 Flavobacteriales bacterium | reverse complement strand
AAAGAAACAGCAATCAAACGAAACGTAAGCCCAAAAATCAGCAAAATAAATGAACCACTGATGTACCAGTTGAATACATCATGAAAGTATGTTGCTAAACCAAGCACACCTATTCCAATGACAGCGCCAGGTATGGTGTATCCCATGCTAGCTACTTGGGTGAGTTTGTTTAGCTTTTTTGCACGGAAATAGTGTGATGTAAATTGCCACGAAAAACTGATAATTGTTGTTGTAATTCCAACCAGAAAGGCCAAAAATAAGCTGTTGCCTATCATACTTTTGTAAGGAATGAAAGACAAATCTACGGTAGCTATTGCCCAAGCATATACCATGTACAATAATGGTATGACTATGCCAATGGCAATGGGAGTTAAGCAAATAACAAAAAACAGGGCTTGTTTCCGTTTACTGACCAATATTCTTTTGAGCGGCAATTTATTGCTGCTAGCCTCGTATTTTTTTCGAGACTGAATGAGTTGTTTTACCCATGACAATAACAGTATTATGCTCAATAAAATACCCGCTAATTTACTTGCCGAAGCTAAGCTGTTCATACTAAACCAAGCCCTAAAAACGCCTGTTGTTAGGGTGTTTACACCAAAATACTTACTGGCGCCATAGTCGTTCAAGCATTCCATGACAACTAATAGCAAACTACCTGAAATAGCTGGGAACGACATTGGTAAAATGAGCTTTCGCCATGTTTGTGTAGCAGATAAGGATAAGGTTAGCCCTACTTCAACATATTGTTTGCTTAGGTGACTAAAGGCTGTTTTAGCTGTTAAGTAGACGTATGGATACAAAGCTATGCTTATGACAAGGATGAGGCCTCCAAGGTGTTGCACATCAAGAAAGGCATGGGAAGAAAATTGTTCTGAAAACAACCAAGAGATGTTTTGTTTAAAAGGCCCTGTGTAGTCGAAAAAACCAGCAAGGGCATATGCTAAGAGATAACTAGGAACAGCTAAAGGAAGGATGAGCGCTTTTTCTAGCCACGACCGACCGATAAATTGATAGCGTGTAGTGAGGTAGGCTGTACTGACACCAATGAGCAGTGTTCCGATAGAAACACCAACAACTAACAACGCTGTGTTTTTTGCGTAGGAAGGCAATAAATAGGTGCTTAAATGACTCCAAACAGCATCAGAACCAAAGCTGTTCCAAACTAAAGGAATAAGGCAACTGATGAGTAATAGGGCTAAGACCCAAGAGCAAAAAAGCCAAGGGTTACTTGGCTTTTTTAGCATATATGTTAGTTTTTGTATCAAAGAAGTTTATTTCCAACCCGCTTGGTCAAACAATAAAATAGCTTCTGCTTGAAAAGCATAGATTTCTTTCAGTGATTTTGTGTCTGCTTTAAACGTTCCCCAACTTGATAATATCGGAGTAGGAGCAACTGTTGGATTTACAGGGTATTCGTGATTGGCAGCAGCAAATTTTTCTTGCGCTTCTTTTTCAGAAAGAAATTCTAATAACAATACCGCATTTTGTTTGTTAGGAGCATACTTAGTTACGCCAGCACCACTAATGTTTATGTGTGCGCCTCTTCCATCTTGGTTCGGGAAAAAGATACCAACTGCTTCACCAGCTTTAACTTCTTCAGGATTATCGCTAGTCAATAATTTACCTAGGTAATAGGTGTTTATGATAGCTAAGTCTCCTTCGCCAGCTGCAATAGCTTTCACTTGATCTCTGTCGTTTCCTTTTGGATCACGTGCCATATTGGCTACCACGCCTTTTGCCCAAGCTAATGCGCTGTCTGAGCCATTATTGGCAATAATGCTAGCCATCAAAGATTGGTTGTACATGTTAGATGAAGATCTTACCAATAACTTGTTTTCCCACTGTTGGTCAGTCAATGCTTCGTAGGTGCTTAGTTGTTCAGAACTTACGGTCTCTTTGTTGTACACAACAACTCTACCTCTTATGGTTTGTGCAAACCAACTTCCAGCGGAGTCTCTCAATTCAAGTGGAATATTTTTTTGCAAAATGGTGGATGAAATATTTTGCAACAATCCTTTTTCTTTTGCTTTTTCAAGACGGCTCACATCTACAGTTACCAATAAATCGGCAGGAGAATTTTCACCTTCTTGTTCTAGTTTCACTAACAATTCGTCAGCACTTGCTTTTATAACATTTACGGCAATACCTGTCTTTTTAGTAAACGCATTAAACAAAGCTTGATCTACATCGTAATGCCTGTGGGTATAAACATTAACCTCTTTAGTTTCTGGAGGTGTACAAGAAGTAAAGGCAATAAAACTTGCCATAAAAATCAAAATAATGCGCATAATATTTTATGTTTTTATAATTGCTTGCAAAAGTAGGAGTTATTTGTGACTAGCATTAAAATTAAGCTTGAAATTATTGGTGTAAACCAAAATTCCCTTAGCAAATGGATAAACACATTTGCTAAGGGAATTTATAAAATGTTCTAAGTTGCCTAGTGCTGAATAATGATTTTCTCTGATGCACTTTGATTGTTGGTTGTAACAATCAATTGGTACATTCCATTTGGCATTTGTTGCGTGTTAATAGTATGATGCGAAGATTTAAAAGTATCAACTAAAACAATCTTGCCAGTAACATCAATTAACCTTACTTGCACTGTATTGCTAACATTCCCTGTGTATGAAACATTAAGGTTTTGATTGGCAGGGTTTGGAGCAACACTAAAATTTGCTTGTAAGTTACTTTCACTAATTCCTATAGTACTTGGCTCAACTCTAACAGCAGTATTGCTATCATAATCGACATACCAGATTCTACCTTCAGGTCCAATTTTTACACCCATAATACCTTGTGCGCCGGTGTTTATTCTACCTAGTTCTAAAGCGGGCATAGTAGTTATGTCATAAACAATAATTTCTCCTGTGGCGTAGTCAGAAACAATCATTCTGTTTTCAATAATGTCAATTCCAGCGGGTTTGTCTAATCCTGTTGTTACAACAGGTTCCATGGTATATCCTGTGATTTCTTTGTATTCTGCCAATGTTTCGAACTGACCAAAATTTGGGCCAGCTTCTTTTGTACCGGTACCCATTTCAATTCTAAACACACGTTGGTTGCCATGATCTACCACATATACCCATCCATCACTTATTGCTAAGTGACTTACAATCTTGTTGTTAGGATCTTTTGCCACTGCTGTTTGTCGGTATCTATGCACCATCCCATCATCATGGTAAGAATTTCCAGGTCCATGATCGTTTACAAAATCATACCGAACAATATCATTGTGATATCCATCAAACAGCCAAAATACATTATCGGCTTCAGAAGCAATTCCTTGAGAATAAGGAGAAGAGTGAAGCATATCTAAGTGACTTCCGTTACCACCTGATGGTTGTGCGTAAACTGCTAAGTCACTTGACCATAAAGCTGGGCCTGTAAATGGTTCGCCACCATTATGGTTAGCATCATATACGCCCGGTGAAGTGGCAAAATTTCCATTTTTGCTAAACGCTATCCCTGTAGGTAAAGACATGAAATGCCACGAGTTTTGATCTTTCCTCATGATGGAAGTTTGATTACTTTCTCCTGCATTATTGACAATGACTGTAGTTCCACCACTAGCTTCTGTTTTTTTGTTGATTACCCACAATTGTTTGTTAGAAAGAATGGGGTGAAAATCTAAATCAGTTGGTTTGTCCAATGAGTTGGCACTTGTTACAATTGTATTGAATGATGGGGTTAAGGTTAAATATCCATCAATGATGTTAGGAATACCTTGGTTAATTTCTATTTCCTTGTATAAGGTGTCATTCGTATTATTTAAATCTTGTGTACCATTTATATTAGAAACCCACATTTTCATCACATGATTTCCTATCGTAGCATTCCAATTAGTAGCATGCGCGAATTGGTAATTTTCGAAATTGCTAATGTTTAAATTCTCTTTACTGTCGGTGTAAACGGTTCCATTGTCAACTTGATAGTTGATCTCTAACGAAGTGATTGTGTTTTGGCCATAGTTAAATAGGATGCCTTTTACTTCCCTAGAACCTTCGTCATCATTGACATAAGGGCTAGTAATGCCGTGTAAACCTGCGTCTACTGCTGGAGGAGGAGACGCGAAAAAATTTAAAGTTAAATAACCTCCAATCATGGGACTGAAATTTGCTGTGGTATATCCCTCTATCGAAATATCGAATTCAAAACCAGCATCACCATAATCATCCACATAAATAAGTTGATACTCCATGTCAGTTGTTAAACAGAATGCAGGAACATTTATTTGTGCATCGTTTGCATATCCGTTTCCTGCAGTTGCCGTTCTAGCATCTCCACCATTACAACCTACTAGGTTGTTTCCACCAGAAACAATGGTTCCTACTCCACAAGTGTTACCTGCTGGCACTATTTCCCAATATCCTTCATACGCAAATCGATCGGTTGATATGGCCATGGTCACAGAAACTTCTGTTGGGCCACATTGCGCCAATAGATTGTTGTTACTAAATAATAGTAAGCTAGCAGTGAATGCTAGTAGATAACTAAATTTCATAGTATAGGCTTTTTGTTTGAGTAAAGATAGGGTGTCTTTAATGCTTAGGAAGAGGTTTCGCATTTTATTATTGTATTTCTAGTAGAATAATGAATAGACTACCATTATTTCTAGAAGACGTCTTCTAACACTTTCGAGAAAGCTTGTTGAATAGGAGTAGAGGAGGCAATAATTTCTTCTCCGAAAATATAATCGGTTCCTTGTTTGAAATCAGTAACTACACCACCAGCTTCTTGTACAATAAGCGCTCCAGCTGCAACATCCCATGGGTTTAGTCCATATTCGAAAAAACCATCAAACCTGCCACAAGCTACATACGCTAAGTCGAGAGCGGCTGAGCCTAGTCTTCGCAGACCACGTGTGTTTCTAAAAAAATATTGAAATGCTTTTAAATAAGATTCTTCTCTGCTAAAATCGTCGTAAGGGAAACCTGTTGCTAACAAAGCGTTTTTCAACAACGCATTGTCAGAACAAAAAATAGGATTGCCGTTCATGCTTGCTCCACCACCCAAATAAGCGGAAAAACATTCTTGTTGTTGCACTGCATACACAACACCAATAATAGGAAGACCGTTTTTCACCAAAGCCACCGAGGTACAATAAGCAGGTATATTGTGTACAAAATTGGTAGTGCCATCCAAGGGGTCAACTACCCAGTTGTATGTTTCTCCTTTTTTTGTGGATGTGCCTTCTTCGGCTATAAATCCTGCTTCGGGCAGTATCTTGCTTAAACCTTCTACAAAGAGTTTTTCAGCAGTTTTGTCAACTACGGTCACTAGGTTGTTAAGCGTTTTTAGATCGACCGTAACTTTTTTTTGTGCTTCACCCGCAATGTAGGTAGCTACTTCAGTACTTAGTGCAATAACTTGTTGGGTGAGTAAATCTAATTTCATACAGCTTGATTTACGGTTACCGAAACTTTCATCAAACCATCACGATCAATTTCGTTGTAAGCAACGTTTTCAAATTTATTCACTTTATCGGCATCAAAAGCCGTTTTCACTTTTACGTAGTTTTCGGTAAAGCCATGCATCATTCCTCCGTCTTCTTCGGCTTCCCATAGTACAGTGCCAGATTTGCCAACCTGCGTTTCGTAAAAAGCACGTTTTTTCTTGTCCGACAAGATGTGCAACATTTTGCTACGCTTGGCCCTGTCTTCTTTGCTTACTATGTTTTCAGTTACACGCACCGCAGTGGTGTTGTCCCTTTCCGAATAGCTAAATACATGTAAATACGAGATATCCAAACCATTCAAAAACGCGTATGTTTTCAGAAATTCCTCTTCTGTTTCGCCGGGGTAACCCACAATCACATCTACGCCAATACATGCCTGTGGCATTTCTTGTTTTATGTGCCTTATTCTGTCGGCATACAAGACAGTGTCGTACCTACGACGCATTTGCTTAAGTATGTGGTCGGAACCGCTTTGAAGTGGTACATGAAAATGTGGTGCAAAACGTTGAGAACTACTCACGTAACTAATGATGTCGTTGCTTAATAAATTGGGCTCAATAGAAGAAATACGGAAGCGAGCAATGCCTTCCACCGTATCGAGTTCTTTTACTAAATCAAAAAATGTTTCGTTATGGCCCTTGCCAAAATCACCAATATTAACGCCTGTTAACACCACTTCTTGCGCTTGGGTTGCTGCTACTTCGTGTGCTGTTTTCATAGTAGCCGCTACGTTAGCACTTCTACTACGCCCACGTGCTAAAGGAATGGTGCAAAAAGAACAGAAATAGTCACAACCATCTTGCACTTTTAAGAAGGTTCGTGTTCTGTCGCCAAATGAATAACCAGGGACAAAGGTTTTGGTGTGTTTTATTTCTTCTGCCACAAATTCGCCTACTGCCTTTTTTTCTAAACTATCGAGGTGAGCAATAATGTTGAATTTTTCGTTAGCACCCAGTACCAAGTCAACGCCGGGCATTAATGAGATTTCTTTTGGTTTTAGCTGTGCAAAACAACCCACAATAATCACAAAAGCGTCGGGGTTGTGCTTCAGTGCTTTTTTGACAATTTGTTTGCATTTTTTATCCGCATTTTCTGTCACCGAACAAGTGTTGATCACATAAATATCGGCACCATCCGTAAAATCTACTTTCGCAAATCCGGCATCCTCAAACAAACGACCAATGGTTGAAGTCTCCGAAAAATTGAGCTTGCAGCCAAGGGTGTAAAAAGCAACTTTTTTGTACTGAATCATAAGCATGCAAAATTAATGCTTTTTGCGTAATTGATTTGGAAACTTTGTCAAGTAGCGTAAAGAGTATTAAGTACTCAGTAAAAAGTAGTTTTTAAAGTTGGAAGGTTAGAAAGAGTAGTGCAAATAATATGGGTATATGCACCTGATAGGCTGAAGAATTAAAGAACAACTATTCTACAAGTTAAAAACCCTCATTTCAAATATTAGTTTTGGAATGAGGGTTGATGTATGTGCTTTTTATGTTTTAGTATTACAAATGCTTCGGCGGATATGGTTGCGGAAGTTTATCTGTAAATGGAACTTTCATTAAATATTGATACGTAAAGTGTGAATGTTGAAAGCCAATTTCTTTGAAAAAAGTACTAGCCGGTATAACACGACTTGGGAGAAGGTAAGGAGTTCCAACTTGAATATATTCATCGCCACTAATATTCAAAGCTAATTCAAAACCATCAATTAATACTTTAGTTGCAAATGGACAAGCTGGGCCAGGAGATTGGTATAGCTTTTTTATTTCAGCAATATTTGAAAAGCCCATGGGTACAATGTCTAAGGTGTTGAAGTATCGTTTATCAAGTGCCTCTGGTGTGTTGCTTTTAAAACGAACGTTGTAATTACGCGCAAAAAGACTATTACCTGCTGTTTGTCCTGCAAAGGTAATGGGCTTAATTATTTTACCAGGTAAAGTATCGTGAAGCCAAGCCGCTACAATAGTTGCCAAAGCCCCGCCAAGACTGTGCCCTGTAACATAAACTTGTGTGCCAACAGGTGTGTTTTTCAAAAAAGTCAAAAGATTGACATTAGAACTCTGCATTAGGCTAATGTTACGCCATGCATCTCTAAGACCAATGCCTATTTGTTTTTGATTATTTGCAGACCAAGGTAGTGGAACTAGTTTGAAGTCGTCAAAATCGTAAAGCCAAGAAAGAAGTGAATCGGTTGTGCCTTGTATAGATACTGCATACGTTGGCTTAAGTGCGTTTTTATTCTTGACTACAAAAATCTTAGTTGTGTTAATGTCTTCTGGACCCCACACTAATTCCCAATTACCTTGTGTGGACAAGTTTTTGTCAGCTAATTTTGCTTTTAATTCTGTTAAAGTACTATCATAGGCGATAGAAGCGATGGTTATCATTTGCTGTGCATCTGAGTAGACTGTTGCTATTTCAGTATCCTTTTCTTTGTCAACATCAGTATCATTTGTAGGAGATTGACATGATACAAGCAGCGAAGCAATAAACATTACATTCAAATAGGATCGTTTCATAATATTATGTTTTAGTTAAGTTACATAGTGAGGTATTAGTAATACGATATCTTTATTTGGTGTAAGGTTAAAAGTTGTTGGTCTATAAATATAACCTTATTATTTTATGTATGGTTGTTTGTACACTTAAATTAATTTTATTGCGTGCCGAAACATTTCCGACACGAAATGCTCTAGCGTGCAGCATAGCTAATCTTTCGCTTGGCTACCAAGCTTTTCAACACTACCTTTTTTGAAGCCCCTTCGACTGTCTTGCAAAGCTTGGCTTCAAACAATCTTCCCGAATTCCGATAGCTATCGGAACGGGACAGGCTCTTTAAACATATCAACGCTCAGAGAGCTTCAAAAAAAACAGTTCCCTGAGCATTTTTCATGCATGAAAAATTGGTCGAAGGGCTGTTTTTGTGTTGGTGAAGGTTTCTTACGGATGATTTGCTACGCAACAGAATACGGAGTTCCGTAAATGCTTGAGGGCCTTTGAAGATGTTGCATAAAAAAATGAAACAGCAGGGAGGGCTTGTGGAGTTTCCTTGTTTACTCCGAAAAATTCGAGAGAGTTTGGGGACAATAGAGAGTGTTTACATGGTGTACAGCAAATTCAACAGTCGAGATGTCTCTTAACTGTTCGACCCATATAGAGTAAATCTATCAAGCCTTTAATCGCTTTTTAGTTGTCTACTTTAACTAAGATTTTTTGTCGTTTATTTTATGAACAACACATGGGTTTCCAAAAGCGATAGAATTATTTGGGATATCCTTAACAACAACGCTTCCAACTCCGATTATCGAGTTTTCTCCAATAGTTATCCCATCTTTAACAGTTGTACCTGAGCCAATCATTGTATGATGGCCTATTTTTACCATGCCACTTAATGTAACACCAGGATTTATGGTTGCAAAGTCTCCTATTGTACAATGATGACCAATACTACAGTTCCTTTTAATATTAACGCCAAACCCAATTTTTGTACAAGCAGATACCGAAGTTAATTGCTCTATTTGTAAGCCGTAGTTTAGTTCAGCTGATCTTGACACATAGCTGCTAGGGTGAATCAGGTTTATAAATTGCTTGTCCTCCATTTGGACGAGCTTTTTAAAGGAATTATAAACTAGCTCCTTAGAGTCAACTCCAACAACAGATAATGCGTATAAGTCTTCGGGACTGAGTTCCTTGAAGGTGTTGGACAATTCAACAAAACTCACCTTCCATTCCTTGAAATTAGTAAAGTACTTGGAACTATCTACAGGGATATTTTTGATGACTTGAAAATCTTGGATTCCATTAGATTCGTCAGCTAATTCAAATAGAATATTTAATAAGCCGGGTACACACCCAAGTACATTTAATGTTTTATTATCGCGCACTACTTTTATTGTAAAGTCCTAATTCTGAGCTATTCATAAGTTTTTTTTGGTTCAAGTCCATTAGTGCATGGGTACGTTTTAAAAGACTCATATTGGTCGCTTTAATCGTACGATTATCATCCATCCAATTATTATCTTCTAAACCTGTTCGAACGCCTAATCCAGATGCAATGGCTACGGAGGTTGTCATTAGTTGATGTTTTCCCAGACCGCCTAGCCCTATAAAATGACCTTCTGGTACGGCATTAATCGCCGCTCCAATTTGATCAAATGTAGGTTGTAAGCCAGCAATGTTCCCAAAAATCAAATTCCAGTAAGACGGACTATTCAACTCTTTCTTTTTCAATAGGTATTTGCCATAGTTAATCATTCCTAAATCGAAGCATTCTAGTTCTGGGTTTACACCAAATGCTATCATTTTATCTAATAAGCCTTCAATTACGTCAGGCGAATTCATAGACGCCGATTTTTGGAAATTAAGAGAAGATAAGGTTAGCGAGCACATGTCTGGATATAATTCCATGACTTCAGAACGATGTTCTAGCGCAGGAGAATTTCGACCCGAAGTACTACAACATATTAATAAGTCAGGGCAATGTTTTCTGACACCTTCTACTATTTTGGCATAAACAGATTTTTTATAGGTAGGTTGTTCATCTTCTTGTCTAGCATGTAGGTGAGCAATGGTGATTCCCACTTCATACGCTTCATGGGTTTGTTCTATGATTTCAGCGGGTGATATTGGTGTTGTTTCATTGATTGATTTTGTAGGGATCATACCCGTTGGGCAAAAATTAATTATTGTCTTCATTCAGATTGTTATGGTTGATAACGCCCAATTATATGTTTCGCAGGTCGGGTATAAAAGTACTGTTTTACGTCTCGCTAAATACCAAAGCTTGGGTTTTTAACTTTCCAACGTCAGGATAGATCTCTGTGGCTGCCATTCTTTAACTCTAAAGAGATTTCTTTCTCTTAATTATTTGCACGAACCAATCTTGACAAAAGATAGTTTAGCCCCGAATAAGTTCGGAGTGATATTTTAAATTTCAAATAATACATTTGAGCTATGAAATATAAGAAGTGAACCTTATAAGAAAAGCTAAAAATCATCGCAAGTGCTGAAGAAATAGAAGTTGTATAAACCTATCGTAAATACAGTTTAAGTACAGGCGCTTTTTATAGTTGGAAGAAGAAATGCGATAACAAGGAAGAACCTGATTAAAGAGTAACTCACTTTAACAATGCATGATACTCCTCTGCAGGATTTACAATCCTGCGATAAAAAACAGTGAGTTTCTAACTCGCTTTAGAAAGTCATCTCGCTAGTCGTAGGCGAAGTTTCCAACCACACAAAAAACAACTCCCACTACATAACGTGTAAAGTTCATTTATTTCTATGTATTTGACGGTGTTGTATTGCGGCAAGCTATTAGATTTAGTCTGCGGTAATATATTGCATTTGGTTAAACGTGTAATGATTCGTTTAGCTAGACTTAGTTATTGACAATCAGTAATTATAGTAGAAAAATAAATTAACTATGAACATGGTGTACATATGTTGCTCACAATAAAAAAAATCGTTAATGGAAGAAATTAATATTGAAAAAGAAGAAGTAGCTAAAGAAACAACGGAAGAAATTACTCCATCAGATTTATTTGAAATTAATTTAGATAAATTTCTCAATGAATTATCTGCATTAAACGATACTTTACCTACCCAGATGATGCTTTTAGATTTAAAACAAGATCAACTGTTTAAACAACTTGAAAAAATTGCTGTAATAAAAGAAGATGTAAATGAAGTAGGAAAGCCTATAATTAGATATCAAGTAACAGATGATGGGTTAGATAAATTCCCTAAAATTCATAAACACTTGAAAAGGACTGAAATTGCGCAGAAAATTCTTCCTCGTAATTTTATCGTTTCTATTATAAGTCAATACGATGCATTTTTAGGAGAAACAGTTCGTGTGCTTTATGACATTAACCCTAATTTAATTCGTTCCAGTGAGAAAGAGATACAAATCGAAGACCTTTTTAAATATGAATCTATAGACGAATTAAAATATCATATTGTTGATAAAGAAGTTGACAGCCTTTTAAGAGAGGAGCATTTGGAACAGTTTAAAGTTCTTGAAAGGCGTATAACAAAAGTTTTTGACAAAGAATTCACCTTAACAAAAGGATTACCAGTTTTAAAAGAATTTATAGAACTAACACAGAGAAGAAATTTGTTTGTTCATACAAATGGATTAACTACGCGACAATATGTAGAAATAAAAAAGAAATGGAAATTTAAAACTGAATGTGATAGTTCATTAAATCAAGAACTGCTTGCAAACGCCGAATATTGTAATCGAGCTTATGAAATACTATACGAAATTGCAGTAAAACTTACACACGTTCTTTGGCGAAAATTTTTACCAGATTTTATAGAACAGGCTGACACTAATCTTAATCAAACACTATTTGATCTATTAAATGATAATAAATATCAATTAGCAGTTACTATCGCAAATTTTGGAACAGATGTAATTAAACACTATTCATCTGAGCAAGTCCGTAAGTTTATTATAATTAATAAAGCAATAGCTTATAAAATGATAGACGAAGAAGAAGAATGTCAAAACGTAATACAAAAAGAGGATTGGTCTATCGGAAATGAATTTAAGTTAGCTAAAGCAGTATTAGAAAATGATTATGAAACAGCTAAAAAAATTATGTTGAAAGTTGGTCCTGAAGATGAACTAATTAGTAAAAAAGCATATAAAGAATGGCCACTTTTTAAGAAGTTTAGAAAAACAGATGAATTTAAAAATACATTTTTTGAATTATTCAATGAAAAGTTTTCTTTAGAAGAAATACAAGATAAAGAGAATGTAGAAAAATCGAAAAACCGACAACCTGAAAATGAGGACGAAGATGAGGAAAAGTAACTGTTGGTATCCCCGCTAGACCTAAACTCTGGCTACGTCTTTTACTGCAATCCCTCTGGGCTGAGAGTAGAAGTCTGGTCAATGTTCGTAGCCAAGGTTTCCAATTCCCGAAAACTATCTGCAAAAACTTTACCCGCTCTATATCTCCGAATCGTTAATTACATTACCTTGAATGATAATGAAAAAAATAGAAAAAAAATACTTTCCAATTATTGAATTGTTGGAGGGTAAATTATTTTTAGAATCTATTAAAAATGAATATAAAGGATTTATTACCGCAGCAAATCCAATGGTTTTAAACCCTAAAATTTTGTTTATTGGAATCAATCCTGGGGCAGGTGCTTACGATGAATTGAACTCAACTAAAAAAAATAGCGACAAAAAAACGAATCCAAAATATCCTAAAACCTTATTCTCTGACAATAAGATCACACAAATTGACTGGCTGAAAGATGGGAATTCAAGAGGAGAGTGCATAAAAAAGAGTTGGAAACCTTATAAGTGGCATGACCGGAATAAAAAAGTTAACAATGTATTTGTAAAGAGACTGATTGAATTCTTCTTTTCTTATTATGACATTAATAATCAATCAGATTTCTCCGAAATAGAGAACAAGATAAATTCAGAAATCTTCTATTATAATGTGTATCCCATTGCGACAAAATCGACTAAGGAGTTAGGTTTCATTTTAAAAAAGATAGTTTCTAAACAAATTATATTAAATGAAAATCAGATGAATACTCTTAAAAATTTGAAGAATTTTTTTCGCCAAAGAGCTATCGATCTAATTGAACATATTCAGCCTGAAATTATAATATGTCTAGGTAGTCATGCCTATAGGGATTTGACTAATTCTAGCCAAAGCATTAGTCTTAAAGCATCTATTATAAAGTACGAGACTAAATTTAGAAAAAATGACCAAAAGAAGTACCCAGTATATATTGTTGCCAGAAATGGTAATTGGGAGGAGAAAATAAAAAACCTTGGGACACACCTAAAAGCACTATAGCCCTCCAGACTAAAAGCCCAGCTAACCTTTCTAATTTGGCAAACAATTATGTGCGATAATTATTGCTTAGTTAGCTCAAAAATAGACTTTTCGACCTTACAGACCTTACAGACCTTACAGACCTTACAGACCTTACAGACCTTACAGACCTTACGACTTTCCTGACCTTTGACTCCTAAGCACTCAATCCCGTCAAAATATCCAAGGCTTGTTTTACCGTTTTCACATCCGTAAAGCTGATTCTTAGCTTGTCTTGTTTTTCATACATTTTGCAATCTTTGTGGTGTTTTTGCACATAGGCCAACACTTTGCTAAACGAGGGAGATTGGTAATAAGGAGACGCTTGGCTGTCTATGAAGTGACCAATGAGTTTGTCTTGTTTTAAAATCAGTTTGGTAAGACCTACTTGCTTAGCCAAACGCCTAAGTGAGATGGTGTGCAAGAGTTCTTCTGTCTCTTGGGGTACTTCACCAAAACGGTCGGTGATGCGCTTGCGGTATGCGTCCAGTTCTTCGGTGGTGTCTAGTCCGTCTAGTTCGCGGTACAAGTTCAGTCGTTCCGAAATGTTGGTGATGTAATCGTCGGGGAAGAGGAGGTGCAAGTCAGTTTCGAGGATGCAGTCATCAACAAACTGTTGTTTTTTAATCATTTCAGCTTCTTCGGCAGCAAACAATTCTTTAAACTCGTCTTGTTTTAACTCTTGAATGGCTTCATTCAATATTTTCTGATAGGTCTCAAAGCCAATGTCATTGATGAAACCAGACTGTTCGCCACCTAGCAAATCTCCCGCACCACGAATGTCAAGGTCACGCATGGCAATGTTCATACCGCTGCCCAGGTCACTAAATTGCTCTATGGCCATGAGTCGTTGCCTAGATTCGTTGCTCAAGGAGTGCATTTCGGGAGCCAACAAATAACAAAATGCTTTTTTGTTGGTACGCCCCACACGGCCTCTTAGTTGGTGCAAGTCACTCAAACCAAAATTCTCGGCATGGTTGATAATAATGGTGTTGGCATTGGAAATATCTATGCCCGACTCTATGATGGTCGTCGCCACCAACACATCGAACAAACCTTCGGTAAAATCCGTCATCACGGCTTCTAGCTTGTCACCGTCCATTTGTCCATGGCCCGTAATTACTCTCGCATCGGGCACCAAACGTTGTATGAGTCCGGCTACTTCCTGTATGTTTTGCACGCGGTTGTGTATGAAATACACCTGTCCGTTTCTGCTTAGCTCGTAGGCAATAGCATCACGGATTATCTCCTCGTTGAACCCATGAATCTCGGTCTGCACCGGGTATCGGTTGGGCGGAGGGGTGTTGATGATGCTCAAATCCCGGGCTTTCATCAACGAAAACTGCAAAGTTCTAGGAATAGGCGTTGCCGTAAGGGTTAAGGTGTCAAGGTTGGCTTTTAGCAATTTTAGTTTGTCTTTTACCGCTACACCAAATTTCTGTTCCTCATCAATAATCAGCAAACCAAGGTTTTTGAACTGTACCGTTTTGCTAATCAATCGGTGGGTACCTATTAAAATATCTATCTCTCCATCGGCTAGTCGCTTCAGGGTTTCGGTCATTTTTTTACCTTTCTTAAAACGGTTGACATAATCGACCGTACACGGAAAGTCTTCCAAGCGTTTTTTAAAGCTTTTGAAGTGCTGCAAGGAAAGAACCGTGGTAGGCACCAAGATGGCTACCTGCTTGCTGTCGGCAACGGCTTTAAAGGCCGCACGCATCGCAATTTCTGTTTTCCCAAAACCTACATCCCCACATACCAGTCTGTCCATCGGAGATTCGTTCTCCATGTCCGCTTTTACATCGTTGGTAGCCGATAGCTGATCGGGAGTGTCTTCGTACATAAACGAAGCTTCCAGCTCTGTTTGTAAGTAAGTGTCGGGTGAGAACGCAAAACCTTTGGCAGTTTTACGTTTAGCATATAATTTTATGAGGTCAAAGGCTATTTCTTTAACCTTCTTTTTGGTTTTGTTTTTAAGGTTGCTCCAGGTTTGTGTACCCAGCTTGTTCATGCTCGGTTCTTTGCCTTCTTTGCCCGTAAACTTGCTAATGCGGTGCAGCGAGTGAATGCTCACATACAAAATGTCGTTGTCTTTGTACACCAAACGAATAGCCTCTTGTACTTTGCCGTTTACCTCAATTTTTTGCAAACCCGAAAAACGACCAATACCATGGTCAATGTGTGTTACAAAATCGCCTGTTTGTAGTTCGCTGAGTTCTTTCAGCGTCAGGGCTTGTTTGTTTTGTTTAAACCCTTCTTTGAGGTTGAATCGGTGAAAACGCTCAAAAATCTGGTGATCGGTAAAACACGCTAACTTGGCTTGTTTGTCAATAAAACCGATAGACAATGCTGTGTTGACAGGGGTGAAGGTAGCTTCAAAACCACCATCTTCAAAAATGGAATAAAGCCTTTCTATTTGTTTGGGGTTGCTGGAAACAATCAAGTTTTCGAAACCAGCTTTGGCTTGTTTCTTAAGCGTGTCGCTTAATATCTCAAAGTTCTTGTTGAAATCGGGTTGTGGTTGTTGTTCAAACTGTACCACATGATCGGGCGTTTGGTAAGCTTCGTTGTTCCATTCTACCACGCCAAAATCTTTGATTTGGTCGGCAAAATCGCGCGAACGCATAAACACCTCGTTGGGTGGTAGTCGTTGTGTTTCTCCTTTTAGTTTGTCGAATGCTTTTTGGGCTATCTCAAATTGGTTTTCAAGCTCATCGAGCACAGCTTTTATAGAGTTTACCCACACCAAAGTATTGGTCGGC
>JBLIDJ010000057.1:0-16267 GCA_047634195.1 Flavobacteriales bacterium | reverse complement strand
TTGAGCAATAGAACTGACCAATTATCTATGTAAGAATACTTAGTCCTTAGAGTCAGTAAGTCCGACTGCCAAGCTTAGTCACGGAGATCCTTCCTTATTTCTAGTTTTGAAAGATCATTTTAATGGTCATTTCAATAAAGCGCGCATAAAGTTGATCACCATGTTCATTTTATCGCTGGTGAAAGTTCAAACCGTCAATTTTAATCGATTGGCTGTTTCCTTTGATTCTAGGTCCCAAAGTGATTCGTCCTTGCGTCACATTCAGCGGTTCTTCGCTTCTTTTGTAGTTGATATTGACCTTCTTTCCAAAATGCTTTTTGCCTTGATTCCCCCAGTTCGGAGTTACGTCTCGCTGCGTCGGTTTTTACACGGCATCTTGCCGCATTTACACAAAGGATTAATTGCGGAGACCATCGAAGTCAAGAAAATTATCTGACAGTCAAACCCGATTTTCAGGATATTGATTTCAACCAATAACGGCCTTTTATAGGAAAAAGGAACGCTTGTTTCTAGGTTATGATTGTGCCAGAAGTATCTGTTCAAGAAAACGAACAGCAGATAAGTTGGAAACCCTAAAAGTGAATAAGTTAAGCTAAAAAAGAAGAGTAGGATCAGGCCAATATCTCAATCCAATGATTAGAGGTTGGATACTTTATTATGGGGAATTTAAGATGTACGCACTCACTAAAGTTTCCCTCTTATTAAGCAGTCGACGGGTTTGGTGGGCAAGGAGAAGGTATAGGTGATACAAGTCCCGTATTAGAAAAGCATACAAGTGATTGTCATTCGTTAGGGAGCAATCCCCAACATTGTTTTACCATTGGAACTTTTCACAAATAAATGTAGTAGCTTAGGTTTGTAAAACAAGAGCCCCCGAAAAAAAAGGCGCAGGCTGTGTGAAGGGAGGCTTTCAAGCACGGTTCTCCCGCAAAGCGGGACAAGTTGTGAGAGGTTTCGGGTGAAACTCCCTTTGCCTGCTCGATTACTAAACGTTAGTGGTCATTAAAAAAAAATACATAGAATAATGATAAACGAATTTAATGAATGGGTTTCAACCAACCTCGATAGTCAAAAAGGTAAAACGGTAATTATAACAGGTGCTAATTCTGGCATTGGATTTTATACTGCCCTAGGATTAGCAAAGCTTGGAGCAACTGTTATTGTTGCGGGCAGAAATAAACAGAGAATAGATGAGGCAATACAAGCAATAGAAAAAGAAAATATAACAGGTACTGTATCAGCTGGAATAATTGATTTAGCGAGTTTGCACTCAGTAAGAGCATTTGCAAATGAATTTAATAAGACCTTTAGCAAACTTGACATACTGATTAATAATGCTGGTGTAATGATGCCGCCTGAATCAAAAACAGAGGAAGGTTTCGAATTACAATTCGGAGTCAATTTCCTAGGGCATTTTTTACTAACCAACTTACTTTACAATAAACTTGTGTCTACTCAAAATTCAAGAGTAGTAACCCTAAGCAGCATTGCACACAGGGGATCTTCTATAGATTTTGAAAATCTTAGCGTTGAAAAACCTTATGATTCGAAACGGGAATATTATCAAAGTAAATTAGCAGACTTGATATTTGCGTTGGAATTAGGCAGAAGATATGAAGCGAATAATGACAATATTTTATCAGTGGCTTGCCATCCTGGATTTACAAAAACTGAACTACAAAGACATATAAACCCTGAAATTTTGAAAAAAATGACCTTTATGGATACTTGGCAAGGTAGTTTGCCAACGCTTCTAGCGGCAACAAATAAAGATGCTCAATCAGGAGATTATTATGGACCTGACGGAGAAGGCGAATATGGTGGATTTCCTGCTTTAGGTGTTATTGACAAATCTGCACTAGACAAAGAGGCTGCAAAGAAATTATGGGAAGTCGGAATAAAGAACACTAAATGGAAGTAAATAGAAAACGAACAGCTAAAAATGTATATAAAAAATAGGCGAATTAGTGCTGATTTGAATTATTCTTGCTTGACTCAACGTAAGAGCTTATTCGAAAGATCTGTGATCCGTAACCGCTTACTTTTTGTATGCTAATAGTTCGCGGTTGTTAACGGAGAACCCATGTACTCGAACAGACAATTAGAGAAAATAATATGTGACAACATGTGAAATCTGACAATAATATCTGAAGTGACCTTTGCAGTACTATTTTTAGGATGTAATACATCATGAGTTAACAGCAGTCAATGGGTAAACCGACTACTTGGCGAGATCAGTTATGAGAGTATGTTTGGACACAAACCTGACGCTATAACTCACAACACCCTTAGAATTGGAACTCACCTCGAGTATGTAGCGCATTTGCTAAGAACTAAAAGGGTTTCCCCCGCTCTGCGCAGCGTCCCGATACATCGGTTTTCACATGGCATCTTCCCGCATTTATACAAAGGATTAATTGCGGAGATCATCGAAGCCAAGAAAAGCATCTGACAGTCAAATCCGCTTTTTCAGGATATTGATTTCAACCAATAACGGCCTTTTCTAAGAAAAAGAAACGCTTGTTTCAAGGTTATGATTATGCCATAAGTATCTGTTCAAGAAAACGAAAAGCAGATACGTTGGAAACCTTAAAAATGAATAAATTAAGCTATAAAAGCAGAGTAGGAGCAGCCCAATATCTCAATCCAATGATTAGAGGTTGGATACATGATTATGGGAAATGTAAGATGTACGCACTCAATAAAGTTTCCCGCTTATTGAGCAGTCGATTGGTTTGGTGGATAAGCAGACGTTATAAGCGATACAAGACCCGTATTAGAAAAGCATATAAATGGTTGTCATTCGTTAGGGAGCAATCCCCAACATTGTTTTACCATTGAAACTTTTCACAAATAAATGTAGTAGCTTAGGCTTTTACAACAAGAGCCCCCGAAAAACGGGGCAGGCTGTGTGAAGGGATACTTTCAATCACGGTTCTCCCGCAAAGCGGGACAAGTTGTGAGAGGTTTAGGATGAAACTCCCTTTGCTTAATCGATGACTAAACGTTTTTGGTAATAAACCCGCTAACTTATTATTTTATGAAAAAACCATTTGATCGCATTATTACCATAATGTTTGAGAATCAATACAGAAACTACGTGATTTCAAATCCTTTCTTAAAAAAACTGGCTTCTGCTGGGGCAGATATGAGCAATTACTTTGGTGCATTTCATCCTTCTCAAACAAATTATTTAGCTTCTTTCGCTGGTGAGGTATGTGGTGTTACCAATGACACACCTCCCTCTTCACCACTTTTGCAAGAAACTTTAGTAGATTTATTAGAAGAAAAAAACGTGAGTTGGAAAGCGTATATGGAAGCTTACCCTAACGAACCATGGAATCCCGCTTGGCAAAGCCCGAAGTATCCAGCCCAAGATCAACCCATTACTCAAAATCCTCCTGCGGGAGCTAAAGATCTATCAAGGTATTATCGTAAACACAATGCATTTGCTTCGTTTCATAACGTTCAAAAAGAGGAAGCGCGATGGAATAAAATCGTAAGTGATGTGGATTTTTGGAAAGATGTAGCGAATGATTCTCTTCCCGAATATAGCTGGTTTACACCCGACATTTGGAACGATGGCCATTACCTCTACAATACGCATATCGATACCAACCCGCGGACACAACTGGTTTCACAATTATCTGCTTGGTTGGAGTATGTTTTTCTAGGAAACATTGCAACTACAGAAATCCAAGGAGGTTCAGAAACAGGTTTAAATAATATTGGACTTAATTTAGATGTGGATTTGTTATTAAGCGATCCGAAAAAAGCTTGGGCACAATCTAATGTACCTGAGGGAACGCTTATTGTTGTCACATTTGATGAGGCCGATTATGATGCTGTAGGATATGACACTAGTTATGATGGCGCAAACCAAGTGTACACGGTTCTTTTAGGAGATATGATTGAGCCTGGAACTATTATTTCAACTCCATATAATCACTATAACCTGATTAAGACTGTTGAAGAAAATTATCAATTAGGCTCTTTAAATAAGAATGACCACGGTGCAAATTGGTTTCGTTTCTTATGGAACGAAGCTTTTGCTTGGAATGCTCCAGTAAACACAGATTTCTCTGTTGGAAATGCTCTTGCCATTACCGATGAAACAGAAGGTGAACATATGGTATTTTCCGATACCTGTGGACAATTATTTAGCAGTACCCTCAGCTGTTCAGGCTGGAGCAACCCTAATAAACTAGGCATTATCACCCAAGGTGAAATTGCTCTAGCAACCATCGAAAACAAAACAATATTGGTGAATATTGGCCCAAATGGAGAATTAATGAAGACCACTTACGACACGGTAAAAAAACAATGGTCTGAAACAAGTTCTTTGCAACAAACCACATCAGGAAGTATTGCCTTAGTAACTTATTTAGACGTGGATACTGCGACAAATAAATTGATGTTATGTTGGGTAGCTGCGGATGGGTTTATTCAATCAATGGAAGGGAATGTTAATGGTTTTTCAGGAACAGTTGTTCCCGTAAATCAGCTAACTGACGGAGACATGACATTAGGACAAGTAGGTGCTTCTTTGTTTCTAGTTTATAAAGAACGGAACACGCGTAAAATGCGCATAACTTCTTTTAATACGGCCCCATTTAATGCTTTTGATGCCGTTGACTTCGATGGCAATCCTACTCCAGAAAATAATACTACTTTGGGTCAGTGGTCATTAACTGATTACACGGTAGGTCATTTTTCAAAGAAAATGGCAGCATTGGCCGATGAATATCAAAACTTGGGACATATGGCGATGGCAACGTTGTCGGGAGAAATGCACTTGGTGCACCGAGGAGGCTATAAAGACCTATCTAATGCTTACACTGAAAAATTTGGGCTCACAGGTATTTACTCTGCAGCTAATGAATTATCCAATGGCTATGGTACACTAAACCAAGCTGGATGGACAACAGAAGAAGAAATGACTGATGTAGCTATTAATACAAATAGTCCTGTTGCGATGTGTTCTAATGGAACAGCGCTTACTTTAGTTTGGGCTGATGCTAATAGCAATACCATTAAACACATAAAAGGAGCATATGCAAATACTTAAAAACTAAGGTGTAATTTCATTGCAGAGCATGTTCAACGTAATCAAAAAAGCCTCAGCTCGGCGCAGCGTCCCGATTCGTCGGTTTTCACATGGCATCTTCCCGCATTTATAAAAGAGGATATAGGTAAAAGAAATTTTAATAATTATTATGCTAACATCTTAATGAAAAGAGTTAGCGCTGATCACAGTTTCGAATGTGACCACCTTGAAATATTCAGAGTCTAGCATAGCAATAAAAATGAATATGATAGGAGTACCAAACGAAGCGCAAGCCTTTAGGTAATTGCCTTAGTACAAACAGCACTTTTTATTTTTAAGACATCCACTAAAAAAGCATTCATTTTTTCCACATCACCTGTGGTATAAAAAAGTGTTTGTTTTAGCAATTCAGAGGGGTTTAACAATCCATTGAGCTTGAGCACTCGTTTTGTTTGTTGTGCCACGGCGTTCGAGGGTTCAATAATCTTGAGCGTTTTGCCTTCTTTCTTTTTGGTGATTTTTTCAATGGTTTTTATCAAAAAAGGATAATGAGAACAACCCAACACAAGGTGGTCAATATTGGCATCCATCATAGGTTGTATGTACGTCCTGAGCAAAGTTTCAACCTCGGGAGATGTCAACTTATTGGACTCGACCAAATCAACCAAGCCCGTACCTATTTGCAAATGAACTTGCACATGGTTGGCATACTGTAGCTGAGTTTGTTTGTACAAGTCGCCATTGAGTGTGCCGGCAGTTGCCAGAATACCCACAGCGCCTGTTTTACTAAACTGAGCCGCTGGTTTTATGGCAGGTTCCATGCCCACAAAAGGAACAGCGTATTTGTCTCTCAAATAACTAATAGCCGAAGAGGTGGCTGTGTTACATGCCAAGACAATCATTTTACATCCTTGCGCTAATAACCATTGGGTACAACGCTCCGATAAGGCAATAATTTCTTCGTTGGTTTTTGGACCGTAAGGGCAGTTTTTGCTATCGGCCAAATAAATAACTTGCTCGTTAGGCAATAGTTTATGAATACGTCGTAAAACGGTTAAACCACCCAATCCACTATCAAAAATTCCAATCGGAGCTTTGCTCATGTTACATGTATTTTCCAGGGGTCAAGTAGTTGGTCACATAATCTTGTATACCTTCTTCCAGTGCGGTAAATTTTTTGTTATACCCAATGCTAATCAACTTGGCCATGTTGGCTTCTGTAAAATACTGATAGGTATCTCTAATGTCTTCTGGCGTGTCAATGTAAGATATGTTTTCGGGTTCGCCCATAGCAGCAAAAGTGCCTTTAGCCAAATCCAAAAACGGACGAGCTTGTCCTGTACCTAAATTGTAAAGACCTGAATCTTTGCGGTGTTCCATTAAAAACAGAATAACAGAAGTAACATCCTTTACATACACAAAATCGCGCAGTTGACCTCCGTTAGCATAGTTTTCGTTGTGCGAACGAAAAAGTTTCATGCCACCTGTTTTGGTTATTTGGTTGAACGCATGAAAAATAACCGAAGCCATGCGGCCTTTATGATATTCGTTGGGACCATAGACATTAAAAAATTTAAGTCCTGCCCAAAAGTATGGCTGCTCTTTTTGTGCGATGGCCCATTTGTCAAAATCGTTTTTAGAATCACCATAAGGGTTCAAGGGTTTCAATTTTGATACAACTTCGTGGTTGTCTTCGTACTTGTTTTCACCAAAACCATAGGTAGCACCCGATGAAGCATAAATAAGAGGTAAACCATGTTTTACACACAGTTTCCAAACATCCTTGGTGTAGTTGAGGTTTAATTCATCAAAAATAGCCACGTCAAATTCGGTTGTGTCAGTTCTAGCTCCAAGGTGTATCACAAACTGAACCATGTTTGCATGCTCATCTAACCAAGATATAAACTCATTTCTTTCAACTAATTCGCTATAAATTTTGTCTTTCAGGTTGTTATCTTTCTCTTTTCTTGAAAAATCATCGACCAACACTAAATCCTTATATCCTTCTTGGTTGAGCTGTGCTACTAGACAACTACTAATAAAACCTGCTGCTCCTGTAATTACTATCATTAAATAAAATTTGAAAAAATCGTTTTCAAAGATATTAATAAAACTTAGTCTTAGAAGAATGATACTTATATTTGAACAATCAAAATAACAAGTTGAATGAGTAAACAAATTTACGTTACCCGAAAAGAGCATTTTAATGCTGCTCATAAGTTGTGGAATGAACAATGGAGTTCTGAAAAAAACCATGAAGTATTTGGTAAATGTGCCAACGAAAACTGGCATGGTCACAACTATCAGTTGTTTGTGACCGTAAAAGGAACACCACATGTTGACACAGGGTATGTGGTTGATTTGAAGTGGTTAAGCGTATTGATAAGAAAAGAAGTTACCGATAAATTAGATCATAAAAATTTAAATTTAGATGTTCCTTTCTTGAAAGGGAAAATGGCATCAACCGAAATACTTACCATGGAAATTTGGAACATATTAGCGCCTAAATTAGACTTGGGACATTGCAAACTACATGCAGTGAAATTGTTTGAAACAGAAAATAACTTTGCTGAATATTTAGGAGAATAATTATGGACAACAAAACAAAACCAATTGGTTACCAAAAAATAGAACTTTACGACGAAGAATTAATTGAAGATATTTCGAGTAGATATAAGGATATTTTAACCTTAGCTGGTGAAGACCCAACACGTGAAGGATTGATAAAAACACCCGAACGAGCAGCTAAAGCGATGCAGTTTTTAACCCACGGATATGATTTAGACCCTGCCGCAATATTAAAATCGGCAATGTTTAAAGAAGATTACAAACAAATGGTCTTAGTAAAAGATATTGAAGTGTATTCTTTGTGCGAGCATCATATGTTACCATTTTTTGGGAAAGCACACATTGCATATATCCCCAATGCGCATATTGTTGGGCTTAGTAAAATACCAAGAATTGTGGAAGCATTTGCTCGAAGACTGCAAGTGCAAGAGCGCTTGACAAATGAAATAAGAGATTGTCTTCAAGAGGCTTTAAATGCATCAGGCGTTGCTGTAGTGATAGAGGCTAGTCATATGTGTATGCAAATGAGAGGCGTGCAAAAACAAAACTCGGTCACAACAACAAGTGCTTTCACTGGTGAATTTTTAAAAGAAAAAACGCGTTCAGAATTTATAAATTTAATATCTTCAAAACTTAATTAATAGGATCATGAGCACACTTTTTAAAAGCGAACATTTAAAAGCGATTAGCCCAGAGCAAGAGGCTAGCTTGTCAAAATCATTTTTGGCCAATGTGTTTTCGTACATGACTGCTGGTTTGGCCATTACGGGTATCGTAGCATATGTGTTTGGAACAGACATGAGCTATTTGAGTTATCTAATCAACCCAGAAACAGGAAGTCATACCATGTTGGGTTATGTGGTCATGTTTGCACCAATCGGGTTTATTCTACTTATGGGAACTGCTTTTCGTCGTATGAGTTCTGTAGGCTTATTGTTGTCTTTTTTAGCCTTTAGTGTTATTATGGGAATGAGCATTAGCTATATATTCTTATTGTACACAAGTGCAGCTATCTACAAAACATTTTTTATCACAGCAGCTACGTTTTCTATCATGGCTTTTGTCGGGAAAACAACCAGTACCGATTTAAGCAAATTTGGCGCGTATCTCTACATGGCACTTATTGGATTAATCATCGCTATGGTGATCAATTATTTTGTAGGAAGTAGTAGCATGGATTACATCATTAGCGGAATAGGCGTTTTGATTTTTACTGGTCTTACAGCATACGATGTTCAGAAATTGAAGCGCATAGGAGCGGGTGTAGAATATGGAAGCGAAGAAGCATCAAAGCTTGCTATTTGGGGAGCCTTAGATCTTTACCTCGATTTTATTAATTTATTTTTATTTTTATTACGTTTCTTAGGAAACAGAAATTAACTTTTTAAATAACGTTAACAAAGAGTTTAGCTTTTGGGTTAAACTCTTTTATTTTTTTAAGCTATGAAAGCATACGTATTTCCGGGACAAGGATCCCAATTTTCAGGCATGGGGAAAGATCTTTACGAAAGTTCTCCGATAGCCAAAAGCATGTTTGATAAAGCAAACGAAATACTTGGTTTTGAGATTACAAAAATCATGTTTGAAGGAACTGCTGAAGAATTGAAAGAAACTAAAGTAACGCAGCCAGCTATCTTTTTGCATAGCACCATTTTGGCAGCTACTTTAGGAAACGATTTCCAACCAGACATGGTTGCGGGTCATTCTTTAGGAGAGTTTTCTGCCTTAGTAGCTAACAAGACATTGTCTTTTGAAGATGCCTTAGTATTAGTCTCTAAAAGAGCATTGGCCATGCAAAAAGCATGTGAAGTAGAACCATCTACCATGGCAGCTATTTTGGGACTAGAAGATAAAATAGTAGAAGATATTTGTGCCAGCATTAATGGAGTAGTGGTTGCAGCAAACTACAACTGCCCAGGACAATTGGTTATTTCTGGAAGTATTGATGCCGTTACAGAAGCGTGTGAGAAATTGACCGAAGCAGGAGCTAAACGTGCGTTGATGTTGCCAGTAGGAGGTGCATTTCATTCTCCATTGATGGAGCCAGCTCGTACAGAGTTAGCAGCAGCTATTGAGGATACACACTTTAACGAGCCTATTTGCCCAGTGTACCAAAATGTTACGGCTTCGGCAGTAAATGATGCCAACACCATTAAAGAAAATTTGGTAAAACAATTAACAGCTCCTGTAAAATGGACACAAACCATGCAAAATATGATGGCCGACGGTGCTTCAAGTTTTACGGAAGTAGGTCCAGGAAAAGTATTGCAAGGATTGGTGAAAAAAGCAGATAGAAAAATGGAAGCAATGAGTGCTTAACCATTGTCAATAATACTAAAACAGGAAAGCCTGCTGACCAAATTGGTGAGCAGGCTTTTTAAGTTACTAAAATATCTTCCGTCTATTACTTGTTCGCATCTCTCACCGCATAAATACGTTCAATGATATCCACTACTTTTAATCCTTCCAAGGCATTGGTAGTTGCTGACGATCGTTTTTTCAAGGTGTCTACCACATTTTCAATCACGTAATTGTGATTGGCAGCACTTCCTTTGTAAGGGCCGTAATCATTGGCAGGATTAGCTTCTGCCAACACAGGCATTTCATAATCTTTAATGTGGCAATACTCCACTACATTCATGTATTGACCACCAATTTTTACACTACCTTTTTCACCAACAATGGTCATGCTACTCTCAAGGTTGGTGCCATACACCGAAGTAGAATAATTTAATGAACCCATGCCTCCATTGTTGAATTTGAAACTCACAAAACCAGAGTCTTCAAAAGCAGTTGTGTTTTTGTGGTTGAAGTCTGCAAATTTTCCTTGTATTTCGCTAATGTCTCCAAACAACCAATACAGGATGTCAATAAAGTGTGAGAATTGGGTGTACAAAGTTCCACCATCTAAATCTTGTGTTCCTTTCCAACCACCCGCTTTGTAATATCGATCATCTCTATTCCAATAGCAATTTAACTGCACCATGTAAATGTCGCCCAACAAATCTTTTTCTATCACTTCCTTTATCCATTCAGAAGGAGGTGAGTACCTGTTTTGCATCACACAAAACACATGCTTGTGCTCTCTTAGCGCTTTGTAGATAACGTTTTCGCAATTAGCTTTCGAAAGACCCATAGGTTTTTCGCATACGACATGTTTACCAGCGTCAATAGCCTTCATGCTTTGTTCAGCATGCAATCCGTTTGGAGTACAAATACAAACGACATCCACTTCCGTTTCCTTTGCGAGCATGTCTTCGTAGTTGGCGTAAAAATTTACGTCATCAAATTGCTCAATACCCAATTGATCTTTGGGACGAATATCGCACAGTGCTACTAATTCACACTCTTCGTTTCTTCGAACCATTTCGGCATGTCTCTTACCAATATGACCACACCCTATTACGGCAAATTTTATTTTTGTCATAACTATTTTTTTGTGACACTATTATTATTTAAACAATATACCTCATTGCTCTCTGGGCATATTGCTTCATTGTCTTTGTTGAAATTTAGGCGGTGACCATATTCACTCACCCAGCCTATTTGTTTGGCAGGATTACCTACCAATAAGGCAAACGCAGGAACTGGTTTTGTAATAACTGCGCCAGCGCCAATTAAGGCATATTCTCCTATTTCGTTTCCACAAATAATGGTTGCATTAGCACCTATTGATGCTCCTTTTTTTACCAAGGTGGTTACATATTGATCTCTCCTGATGATGGCACTTCTAGGATTCGTGATATTGGTAAACACCATGGAAGGGCCTAGAAATACATCGTCTTCGCACACAACTCCTGTATAGATAGATACGTTGTTTTGTACCTTAACATTGTTACCTAAAGTTACACCTGGACTTACCACAACGTTTTGGCCTAAGTTACAGCCTTCACCCATGTCACAATCGGGCATTACATGTGAGAAATGCCAAATCTTTGTTCCTTTTCCAATACGACAGCCATCATCAACGACTGCTGTTTCGTGTTTAAAATAATCCATTATTTACGGGCGTAATTTTCAAAGTTATGCTCTTGTTTATTTAGTTCCTCGGTAGATAGGTTTCTAAAATAATCGTAGGTTATTTTTAATCCTTCTGCTCTGCTAACCTTTGGTGTCCAACCCAAAATTGCTTTTGCTTTTGTAATATCTGGTTGACGCTGTAAAGGGTCATTTTCAGGAAGTGGTTTGTACACTACTTTCTGATTAGACTCTGTAAGTTTTATAATCTCTTCTGCAAATTGACCAATGGTTATTTCATCAGGGTTACCAATGTTTACTGGCTCAACATGATCGCTGTGCAACAATAAAAAGATTCCGTTGATGAGGTCGTCTACGTAACAAAAAGAACGTGTTTGTGTACCATCTCCAAAAATAGTCAAATCTTCTCCACGCAATGCTTGGCCAATAAAGGCAGGCAATACTCTACCGTCGTTTAGCCTCATACGAGGACCATAGGTGTTAAATATTCTAACAATACGAGTCTGTATTCCATGGTACCTCTGGTACGCCATGGTCATCGCTTCTTGAAAACGTTTGGCTTCGTCGTACACCCCACGAGGACCTATTGGGTTTACGTTTCCAAAATAAGATTCTGTTTGTGGATGCACTAATGGGTCACCATACACTTCTGAGGTAGAAGCAATCATGATGGTGGCATTTTTTGCTTTTGCAAGGCCTAGTAAGTTATGAATCCCTAACGAACCTACTTTGAGGGTTTGAATAGGGATTTTTAAATAATCGATAGGACTAGCGGGTGATGCAAAATGTAAGATGTAATCAACTTCTCCAGCTACATGCACGTAATTTGAAACATCGTGATGGTAAAACTCAAATTGTTCTAACTTAAACAAGTGCTCTATGTTGGACATACTACCTGTTATCAGGTTGTCCATGGCCACTACGCGATAACCTTCTTTGATGAATTTATCGCACAAATGTGAGCCTAAAAAACCTGCTGCACCTGTAATTAATACTCTTTTAGATTTACTCATATAGTTATGGTTTCTCTACCAATGCTTTCGTAATAAAATGATTCTTGTTGCATTTGTTCTAAATCGTACAAGTTTCGACCATCAAAAATGATGGGTGCTTTCATCAAATCTTTCATTTTGGAAAAATTGGGTGAACGAAAAACAGACCATTCAGTTGCTACTAATAATGCGTCAACCCCAGTAACTGCTTCATAAGGATTGGTTGCATAGGTGATTTTATCCCCAATTACATTTTTCACATTAAGCATAGCTTCAGGGTCAAAAGCAATAACTTCTGCACCAGCTTCTATCAATGCATCAATCATGTACAAGGCAGGAGCTTCTCTAATGTCGTCCGTGTCGGGCTTAAATGCTAAGCCCCATAAGCCAAAGCGTTTACCTGTCAGGTCGTTGTTGAAATATTTTTTTACTTTATCAATCAGCTTTAGTTTTTGGACAGTATTTACTTCCATCACGGATTTAAGAATTTCGAATTCCATTCCGTGTTGTTTTCCAGATTGTGCCAAAGCATCAACATCTTTTGGGAAACAACTACCTCCATATCCAATGCCGGGGAATAAAAAACGGTTGCCAATCCTAGAATCGGTACCTATTCCTTTTCTAACCATGTCGACATCGGCACCAACCAATTCGCAAAAATTGGCAATCTCGTTCATGAACGTAATTTTTGCTGCTAAAAAAGAATTGGCTGCATACTTGGTCAATTCTGCAGATTTTTCATCCATGAAAATGATAGGATTACCTTGCCTAACAAAAGGTTTAAACAATTTTTCCATGGTTTTTCTTGCCTGCTCTGAGCGAGTACCAATAACAACTCTATCAGGTTTCATAAAGTCGTCTACCGCGAAGCCTTCTCTCAAAAACTCAGGGTTGGAAACCACACTAAAAGGCACATCTGTTTTGGCAGATATTACCTTAGCAACTTTTTCGGCTGTTCCTACAGGGACAGTGCTTTTATCAACAATTACTTTGTAGTTGTTAATGAGGCCGGCTAATTGATCGGCAACTTTTAATATAAAAGATAAATCAGCAGCACCGTCAGCTCCCGGAGGAGTTGGGAGTGCAAGAAATATGATCTCTGCATCATCAACGGCTTCTTCTAGTTTAGTAGTGAATGTAAGGCGGCCTGCTTTCACATTACGATCAAACAATACATCAAGGTGTGGTTCGTAGATAGGTACTTCTCCAGCACGCATTCTAGCTACTTTGTTTTCGTCAATATCGACACATGTAACGGTATTACCAGTTTCAGCAAAACAAGTACCTGTTACTAAACCTACGTATCCAGTTCCTACAACTGTAATGTTCATTTTTTAGTTGTTTATGGCTTGAATCACAGATGATGTGATGTAATCAATTTGTTCGTCACTCAGTTCTGTATGCATTGGCAAAGACAGTACACAAGAACACAATTTGTTGGTGATTTCGAAATCTTCCTCTTTGTATCGCTCGTCTGCATAAGCTTTCTGAGCATGCAAGGGTACGGGGTAATAAATCATAGCAGGAATACCTTTGTCCATCAGTTTTTTCTGAAGCTCTGCTCTATCCGTTCCGCTGATTTTCATGGTGTATTGATGAAAAACATGATTACTGTAAGAAGCAGTTATAGGAGTTTCTATTTGTGCAATATTTTCAAACGCCTTGTTGTATTTCATGGCTGCTGAATGACGAGCTGCACAATAACCATCAAGGAGCGGCAATTTTATTCTAAGAATAGCCGCTTGTATTGAGTCTAAACGAGAATTCACACCTACTTCATCGTGGTAGTATCTAACTTTCATACCATGGTTTGCCATCACTCTAATCTTATCAGCAATGGTGTCATCATTGGTGAATATGGCTCCGCCATCGCCATAGCAACCTAGGTTTTTGGAAGGAAAAAAGGAAGTACACCCAATATCGCCAATAGTGCCCGCTTTTTTCGACCACCCTTCGGTTGACGTGAAGTTTGCTCCAATAGCTTGTGCGGTATCTTCTATTACTTTTAAATTAAATTCTTTGGCAATTTCCATTATGGCATCCATATTGGCACATTGGCCAAATAAGTGAACAGGAACGATCGCTTTTGTATTAGGCGTTATCGCTTTTCTTAACCCATCAATATTGATGTTGTAAGTGTCAGCATCAACATCAACCAAAACGGGAGTAAGTCCTAATAAAGCAATGACTTCAGCAGTTGCTACAAAAGTAAAATCTGCAGTAATTACTTCATCACCAGGCTTGAGTCCCATTGCCATCATAGAGATTTGAAGGGCATCAGTTCCATTACCACACGGAATAACATGCTTTACATCTAAATAATCTTTTAATTCTTCTGCAAATTTAACAACCTCAGGGCCGTTGATGTATGCCGATGATTCGATAACATTAATCACGGAATTATCTACAGCTTCTTTGATTTTTGCATACTGACCTTTTAGGTCAACCATTTGTATATCTTTCACGAGTATATTTTTAGAAATGCGAATATAGCGATTTTGGCTGTTTGGCATATTGTTTTATACTCCTCCAATTTTAGACTATTTTTTAAATTACATCGTTATCTTTGGGCTCAGATTAGATTTTGAATATGAAACAGACAGCAGTAGTATGTCTTTTATTGATGTGTATGAGTAGTGTGGATGTATTCGCACAGCGATCAGTAAAAGATTCCAGTATTTTTATTCCTTCTTTTAATATCACATTTGGTGGGCAAAAACCGGGAGGGGACATGGCTGATCGATTTTATGAAAACGCCAGCGTTGGTGCTAACATAAGTTTTAAAACAAGGAGCAACTGGATTTTTGGTGTAGAAGGGTCTTATATGTTTGGCCCATCTCATCATGAAGCTAATGTGATGGCTGATCTTAAAAATAAATATGGATACATTGTTGATTTTTATGGTAAAGAAGCCGATGTTATAGAACAAGAGCGAGGATTTAATGTGTTTGCCTTTGCTGGGAAAGTACTCCCAATATTCGGGCCTAATCAAAATTCGGGTTTAATGATTAAAGGGGGTGTTGGTTTTTTACAACATCGTATTTGGATAGAAAATAGGTTTAATGAAATCCCGCAGCTAGAAGGTGATTATAAAAAAGGATATGATCGATTGAGCAACGGTTTAGCACTAGAGCAGTTTGTTGGTTATATTCATCATGGCAATAATCGTTTAGTAAACTTTTTTGTTGGTTTCGAATTTATGCAAGCATTTACTCAAAGTAGAAGAGATTATAATTTTGACTTGAAAGCGAAGGACGAGACAAAACGATTGGACTTACTTTATGGAATCAAATTCGGGTGGGCTGTGCCTATTTATAAAAGAACACCTAAAGACTTTTATTCTAATTAATGCAATTTTTCTACCAAGCGGGCATATGGTGTTACGGGTTGTTTATAAAAATAGCGTCGATACAAAATGCCAAGGCAAATCTTTGGGTAACAGGACGTAAAAATTGGAGAGAAAACTTAAAACAAAACCTACCCCCAAGTAAACAAAACAAAAGAATTTGGATTCATTGCGCCTCTCTGGGTGAGTTTGAGCAAGGACGACCTGTCATAGAAGCAATCAAAGAGCAGTATCCAGAAATTTTTATTGTGCTTACTTTTTATTCTCCTTCTGGGTACGAACTAAGAAAAGACTACAACAAAGCAGATTTAATATGTTACTTGCCGCTAGATACTA
>JBLIDJ010000056.1:0-16325 GCA_047634195.1 Flavobacteriales bacterium | reverse complement strand
CTTTTTGCAATAATTCATTATCTGAAACAATAACTATTTTTACACCAGCATCATTCATAATGTATGAATAATCCTTTTCAGAAATGGTTGGATAAATAGGAACGTCTATGGCACCAATCTGTAAAATAGCCATATCCATAATGTTCCATTCATATCTATTGTTGGATATCATGGCTATTTTGTCGCCTGAAACAACACCCATGTTTAGTAAACCCCTACTTGCTTGGTTTACTTGTTGAACAAATGATTCCGTTGATGTTCGAACCCATTCACTTTGTAATTTTGAAGCAAGCATACTCGGCTGAGGATAGTGCTGTTGTTGATAGGCAGGTATATCAAATATCCGTGTTACATCATCATACATAGTCAGTGTTTTTTTCGTTGATTATAGATAGCAAATTAGCTTAAAAGTTGTAAAATTAAAAGTGAAATGAATAATATCTTCAAAAAACGTTAATTATCGGCTATTGTCTTCATGCAGATGGCTTCTGAAAACGCTAAAAAGAAGCGGGGTAGGCCTTGATGGAGAGGTACATTACCTTATTTTAATATGTAAAATGAAAAAGTACTTCCTTCGCCCAAAGTTGATGTTACCGTTATTTCTCCACCCATTTTACTAATCATTTTTTTTACGGTTGCCAAGCCAATACCATGACCTTTTTCACCATATCGATCTTCGGATTTTAGAGTGGTAAACAAATTGAATATTTTATTCATATTTTTCGTTGAAATGCCTATTCCATTATCCTCTACTTCAAAAACATACCGTTTTTTTTCTTCGTTAATAGTTAATCGAATATGGACCACTTTTTTGTCGTTGTATTTTATGGCATTGGTTATCAAGTTGATAATTACTTGCTTGAGAGCCGTAGTATTGACCGATATCTCATTCATTGGGCTAATCATTTTCAATACCAGTGTTGGTTCATATTTAAAAGTGGCCAATAAGTCAGCATGAAATTGGTTAACACTTAATGGGAATTTATCGGTTATGAGCCATTGGTCAGAGGTACTATGATCTAATAATTCTTTAATCAAGGAAGTCATTTGTGTCGTTAAAATACTAATGTTTTTAATTAGTTCATTTCCTTCCTCGTCTAATTTGTCTCCATAGTATAAACTCAAACAATTGCTAAATCCACTTATGCTTTGCAAAGGTGTTTTTAAATCATGTGCTGCTACATAAGCAAACTCTGTTAATTCTTTGTTTTTTAAGGCTAATTCTTTTTCATATAATTCACGTTCTTTATTTGCTTTTCGAAGTTCCAATAATCTCATCACTTGACTAGATAGAGCCTTAAGGGACTTTATTTGACCTTCATCTAATACTCGAGGCTTATTATCAATCACGCAGAGTGTTCCTAGTGGTAAACCTTTTTTATTAACCAATGGTACTCCAGCATAAAAAATAAACTTTGGATCATCAACTACTAAAGGGTTGTCCCAAAATCGCTCATCAATTCTAGCATCATTAATGATGAATATTTCATTTTCGTTGTGGATAGCATGGGCGCAAAAAGCTTGTGATTTTGGTGTTTCTTGAGTATCTATACCATGATGAGATTTAAACCATTGACGTTTATCATCAACAAGAGAAATTAATGATATTGCTGTTCCGCAAATTGCAGCAGCTAAAGTTGTTAAATTATCATAATCCTCTTCGGCTAGTGTGTCTAGAATAGAATATGATTTCAATTCCAATAATCGTTCCTCTTCACTCACATGGTCTTTAGGCTTTATCATTCTGAAAAAGTTTAATGGATGCGGTAGAATCGTTTTCATTTCCATCATGACGATTACCTTTATATTTACATGAAGTTATAATATAATACATGGTAATCGCACGTTTATTCACTAATTCAACTCACTTTAACGATGATGTTATCGTTTTAATCGATTTTGGGATTTTAAATAACAATACTTAGGGTCTGCTGAAAAAGTTAAAAACGACCCATATGATGCGACAAAATGAAGCCATATACTAAATACTGCGAATTGAAGACAACGAAATAGAGGGTGATTTTCTGACTAACGAACAAATAGCGCAAGGTTTTTGTTTGTTTTCACTCCATAACCTCGCACTTAATACTTAGCGAAAAAATATACATAATTGAATAACAAACGATACCTGTTTTCAGTAGACCCTACATAAGGGTAAAGACAGTATCTTTGTCATTACTTTACGGATTTATGCAGCCTATTTTATTATCCTCACCCTTACAAGGATTTACTGACTTTCGATTTAGAAATGCTTTTCAAAAATATTTTGGAGGAATTGATACATTCTATGCCCCCTATATTAGGCTCAACGGTAAGTTGGTGGTAAAGCCAGCATACGAAAGAGATTTGTTGCCTAAAAATAACAGTACACTTACTGTTATTCCACAAATAATGACAAATGACGCCGACGAGTTTTTGTTTGTAGCTGATTATGTGAAAAAACTAGGCTACAATGAATTAAATTGGAACTTAGGTTGCCCTTATCCTATGGTCACAAAACGATGCATGGGCTCTGGGTTAATAAGCGATGCAAAAAGAATCAACGAGGTGTTGAAAAAAGTACACAACGAATCTGATATTATTGTTTCTATGAAAATGCGCATGGGCTATGAGCACAGCGCAGAGATACTGGATGTTTTTCCAGTTCTAGACCAATACCCCATAAAAAACATTGCCATACATGCCCGGATTGGTAAACAATTGTACAAAGGTGGTGTTGATTTAGAATCATTTGAAACTTGCCTACAACACACTAACCACACCATCTATTACAACGGTGATATCACCACTGTGGCAAAATGGAGGGAAATGGTCAAACGCTTTCCATCTATCAAACATTGGATGATAGGCAGGGGATTAATCTCCGATCCGTTTTTACCTAACATGATAAAAAACGATACAGAGGTGTATCCCGAAAATCGTTTTGAAATATTTAGCGACTTTCATGAAACCTTGTTTAACGAATTTGACGAAGCACTTTCAGGCGTTGGGCACACGCTTTTGAAAATGTATTCTTTCTGGGAGTATTTTAGTGCAGCATTTAACGATACCCACAAGACCTTAAAAAAAATAAAAAAAGCAAAAAACTTAAATGCTTATCATGAAGCGGTTGCTGCTTTTTTGGAAAAGGAGATGGAAGTAGCAGATAGGTGTTAGGTGGCAGGTTTCAGTTTAAAGGTTTCGGGTTACAGGTGACAGGTTTCAGGTGACAGCTTAAGGGAATTAGGTAAATGTGTCGGGATTTCAGGAAAAAAATTAGGTTAACTGGCAATTTTAAATTAATTTTTTGCTAATTGCTAATTGCTAATTGCTAATTGCTAATTGCTAATTGCTAATTGCTAATTGCTAATTGCTAATTGCTAACTACCTAACAATACCCCATCAATTGATAGCTCCACAATCCTATGATTTCATGGATCAATTTATTCCAAGCATTTAAAGTACCGACATTGGGTAAAAGCAAATGATCGAGTTCAAATTTTCGTGGGCCACTTATTCTATTGGTTACATAAGGAGTGACGATAAAACCTTGCTTTTCAAAACATTGTTTCGCTCTACGCATGTGACTCGACGAAGTGATTAAGGTAATGTGCAAAGACCACTGATGTTGTTCAAAAAGCTTTTTGGTGTTCATGGCATTTTCATGCGTGTTTTTTGATTGATTTTCAAAATAAAACGTGCTGTCGGCTAAGTCAATATCTTGTAAGTAAGCTTCAATATGGTCAGCTTCTTTTAATTCTTGGTGGTTCACACTTCCAGCACCGCCAGACACAATCAATTTTTCTAGCCGATCACATTTTAGCAATTTTATTCCTTGCCACAAACGGTCTGAACCTTCTTTAAATTGGATCAATTCATGGTGTGAATCGTAAGACGACATACCCCCAAGTATGACTCCAAAAGCCGGAAGTTTCTTGTCTGTGAGCTGATAGGGTATTTCCCAAACTCTATTGGCCTCATCGAGGATAAAAGCGTTGGAGAAAGTAAAAAATAGGACCAGGCCTAATTGGAAAAATCGTCTTTTAACTCGCTTGTTTTTGAGCCAAAAGGACAGTAAAAAACAAACGATTATCCAAGTGAATGGCTGTGTAGCAAAACCTAAAAATTTGGATAATAGAAAAAACATTAATAAAACTTACTAAATGAACCTGTTTGAATGGTTATGGTAGTGTTCTCGGTAAAGTCTAGCGCTTCAAAACTGTAAGATCCTGCAATAAATCTCTCAATCTTATCGTGAACACTAATGTTCAGTTGGCCTGTGGTATATTTGTTTTTGAATCCGTAATAATTATAGTAATAGGTTTGATAAACATTGTCTAGCGGATAGTTACCTACCAATATTGTGTCCGGGAAATTAAGTTCAATTCCTTCCAAGTCTTCAAAATCTTTGCCTTGCAAGTTTAAGAAACCTCCTAGTTGATTGCTCTTCACGGTGTCGCTAACAAAAGTGTAGCCTGTAATGTCTGCAATCATAGATGAAGAGCTTACAACGCGCGAATACGAAGTAATTTCGGTACCTAAAAATAGTCCATTGGTAATAGAACGTGTAGTTGCATTGACCTCATTTTCTTTAATGTCAGCAGAAAAGAGGCCACTAACCGCATAACCAGTCGTGTCGAACTGTAATTGTAAGGTCCCATTTGTTATGACTTCTCTTTTTCCATTAGCCAAATAATAGCCTTTGTTTGGGGTGAATTTGCCAAGCGAATAGATGGATTGATTTTCAAACCCAGCATTGCTTACGATGCTAATTTTAAGCAAGTCATTGTTGTTTCCATAAGCCTTAAAAATCATTCTCCCAAGGGTGTCTCTCTCAATACTTACTTGACTGCTTCCATTCGATTTGAAAGGCATTCCGCCTATGGTAGCAGACAAACAATTTGGGCCAAAATTACAAATGGTCGTATCAATAGGAGGAGTAATGGTGTCAATAGGGTTCGCAATTTCTAGTTCACCAGGTGTAATAAGTTCATTGGTGTATGGTACATTAGAAAAAAGCCCGACTTTAAGCTCTACATATTCATTGTCTGTGTGGTGTGGTCTCATTTCAAAATTGCCACTGATGGTTTTTTTTACGGCATTTACTTCTGTAATGTAAATGTTTCCGGTAGTATATTTGCTTCTATTAGTAGTGTAAGAAATATTTTCCCCTGCTTTGATGCGGTTAAACTTCACAAAGTTATGTTCATTATTGTCCAGCTTAAAACGACCCGCTTCGCTGCCTAACATGAGCACGTTTAGTTGCTCGCCTTCTGTATTAAAAGCAAATAGTTGAAAAGCATTTTCCGATCTTTTTGCGAAAGCGCTTGACGATTGCCACTCCCTGATGGTTCCCGACGGATCTTTGACATCGAACGTAACGCTTGGTTTTATAACTTCAACAACCTCTTCTTCAGGTTTTTTGCAAGAAACAATAACAAGTAATAATAAGATAGGAAACCAACTTTTCATAGTGTGTGATAATATGATTATAGAACGCTAAAATAACTAAAATGTATGTGAGAGCGATAAAACAACAATGACCTTTAAGTTGAAAGGGTGATTGGGTAGGAAAAAAGATGCAGTTCGGTTATATTTGCGCTCAGAAAAAAACCGAATTATGCAAACACAAACTCCATACAAACCTAAAAATAAAATAAGAATAGTTACCGCTGCCTCGCTTTTTGATGGGCACGATGCTGCTATCAATATCATGCGTAGAATCATACAATCTACGGGCTGTGAGGTAATACACTTAGGACATGATAGGAGTGTGGAAGAGGTTGTTAATTGTGCCATTGAAGAAGATGCCAATGCTATTGCCATGACTTCGTATCAAGGAGGTCATGTCGAATATTTGAAATACATGTACGACCTCTTGAAAGAAAGAGGATGTGAGCATATCTGCATTTTTGCAGGAGGAGGAGGAACTATCCTACCAGAAGAAATAGCTGAATTGCAAGGGTACGGTATTACGCGTATTTATCATCCAGACGATGGCCGTTCTATGGGCTTGCAAGGAATGATAAACGACATGATAGAGCGTTGCGACTATCCTACAGGAGCTAACCTAAATGGAGAAATTAACAACTTAAAAGCCAAAGATGTAAAGTCGATTGCTAAATTGATTTCTGCCGCAGAAAACTTCCCTGAAGAAAGTAAAGGCGAAATGGACAAGGTGCATGAATTGGCTAAAGCCGTTGATACTCCTGTACTAGGAATTACGGGTACTGGTGGAGCTGGAAAGTCTTCTCTAGTAGATGAGTTAGTGCGTAGATTCCTGATTGATTTTGAAGATAAAACAATCGCTATTGTCTCTGTCGATCCATCGAAACGTAAAACAGGTGGCGCTTTATTAGGCGATAGAATTAGAATGAACTCCATTAAAAATGATCGTGTGTACATGCGCTCATTAGCCACACGTCAAAGTAACTTGGCCTTGAGCAAGCACGTAGCCGAAGCCTTACAAGTGTTAAAAGCAGCCGAGTACGACCTTATCATACTGGAGACTTCTGGAATTGGCCAGAGTGATACCGAGATTATGGATCACTCAGACGTAAGTTTGTACGTGATGACTCCTGAATTTGGAGCGGCTACACAGCTAGAAAAAATCGACATGCTCGATTTTGCTGATGTGATTGCCATCAACAAATTTGACAAACGTGGAGCATTAGATGCTGTGCGTGATGTGAAAAAACAATACCGAAGAAATCATAACCTGTTTGAGATACCTGATGAAGCAGTACCGGTATACGGAACCATAGCTTCCCAGTTCAACGACCCTGGAATGAATAGCCTGTACAAGGTTATCATGGATAAGTTGGTAGAACGCACTAAAGTTGAATTGCATTCTACTTTTGAAATTACGGCAGAAATGTCGGAGAAAATTTATGTGATTCCTCCAGCACGTATACGTTACCTTTCTGAGATATCGGAAAACAATAGAGGATACGATAAGTGGGTTGACCAACAAGTAGCCATTGCCGACAAGTTAAATGCGGTTCGCAGAACCATAGAAACATTGACAGACGAAGAAGCCGATGTTGTCAAAGTATTGGAAGCTACTTTTGATAGATTGAAATTATATTTCGACCCAAAAAACATGCTCATCATAGAGCAATGGGAAGATAAAGTAAAAAAATACAAAGACCCCGTTTACAAATTCAAAGTGAGAGACAAAGAATTGTCTATCCAAACACACACCGAGAGTTTGTCACATTCTCAAATACCAAAAGTATCCTTACCTAAGTACAAAGGATGGGGAGATGTATTGCGTTGGAGCTTGCAAGAAAATGTACCGGGAGAATTTCCTTACACGGCAGGATTATTTCCATTCAAACGAGAAGGCGAAGATCCTACACGAATGTTTGCAGGAGAAGGTGGGCCGGAACGGACCAACCGTCGTTTTCACTATGTGAGTTTAGGCATGCCAGCCAAACGATTATCAACCGCGTTTGATTCGGTAACCTTGTATGGTAACGATCCAGGTGTGCGACCCGATATTTACGGTAAAATTGGTAACTCTGGTGTTAGTATTTGTTGCTTAGACGATGCAAAGAAACTGTATTCAGGTTTCGATTTGTCTCACGCCATGACATCGGTTTCTATGACCATCAATGGACCAGCACCTATGTTGCTAGGGTTCTTTATGAATGCCGCCATAGATCAGAATTGTGAGAAATACATTGTAGAAAACGGACTTGAAAAAGAAATAGAAGCAAAAATTGCTGCGATTTTCAAAGCAAAAGGAATTACAAGACCTGCTTATCAAGGGCCATTGCCAGAAGGTAATGACGGACTTGGATTGATGTTGTTGGGTGTAACCGGAGACCAAGTACTTCCAGCCGATGTGTATCTTTCTATTAAAACAGACACACTCACCAAAGTACGTGGTACCGTGCAAGCTGACATATTAAAAGAAGATCAAGCACAAAACACCTGTATTTTCTCTACCGAATTTGCGTTGAGGTTGATGGGTGATGTGCAAGAATATTTTATTGACAATGCCGTACGTAATTTCTACTCGGTATCTATTTCAGGTTACCACATAGCCGAAGCAGGAGCAAACCCAATTACACAATTGGCTTTGACCTTAGCCAACGGATTTACCTATGTAGAATACTACCTAAGTAGAGGGATGGACATCAATGCTTTTGGACCAAACTTATCGTTTTTCTTTAGCAATGGTATTGACCCTGAATATGCTGTGATAGGACGTGTTGCACGTAGAATATGGGCAAAAGCAATGGCCAAAAAATACGGAGCGAACCCACGAGCACAAATGTTGAAATACCACATACAAACTTCTGGTCGTTCGTTGCATGCACAAGAAATAGATTTCAACGATATCCGTACTACGCTGCAAGCGCTTTACGCTATTTACGACAACTGTAATTCATTGCACACCAATGCATATGACGAAGCAATAACAACACCAACCGAAGAGTCGGTACGTAGAGCGATGGCTATTCAGTTAATCATTAACAGAGAGTTAGGTTTGGCGAAAAACGAAAACCCAATACAAGGTTCGTTTATCATTGAAGAATTGACCGAATTGGTAGAAGATGCAGTATTGACTGAGTTTGACCGAATTACGGAAAGAGGTGGAGTACTAGGAGCCATGGAGACCATGTACCAGCGTTCTAAGATTCAAGAAGAATCGTTGTACTACGAAACGTTGAAGCACAATGGTGAATTCCCAATTATTGGGGTAAACACTTTCTTAAGTTCTAAAGGATCGCCAACGGTGACTCCTAAGGAAGTAGTGCGTGCTACCGAAGAAGAAAAACAATACCAGATAAACATGCTAGCGCAATTGCACAATGGCAATGCTGATAAGGTAGCAGAAGAGTTGAGCAAGCTTCAACATGCAGCAGTGCAAAACGAAAATGTGTTTGCTTTGTTGATGGAAGCTAGTAAATATTGCAGTCTAGGACAAATCACCGATGCTTTGTTTGAAGTTGGTGGTCAGTATCGTAGGAATATGTAAGCAGAGAACCAAATATCGAAAGCGAAGCTATTCGAGATTTGTGTGAATCGCTTATCCCGAACTCACTTCGGGATGCAGAAATAGAACCAAAATTCTGACGACTGAGCGGAGTCGAAGTGTCAAATTTTGTGTGAATCGCTTATCCCGAATTCACTTCGGGATGCAGAGTAAGAAACTAAAAAGCCAGCTGAGAAGCTGGCTTTTTTTGTGAATAATAAATTTGATTAATCCATCCAACTCTAAACAACAAACAATAAAGATCATAAATAGTCATCTCGAATGTAACGAAGTGGAATTGAGAGATCTAAACCATTTTTCGAAATACTTCTTAAACATGTTTTTCTAGTAAAACCATAAACTCAGGGTCTTCTAAGTAAGCTTTTCAATCTTCGTCTTTTTTTATGAAGCTAATAGTTTGTTTTTGATTTACAAGAGATTTTTCTAGGTGTTTTAATGCATTTTCGAGTATGTAAAGGCTCTTGAATGGAAAAAAGGAACTGAAGTGCTTGTTATATTAGATCAATAAAACAAACGTTTGATGATTGAATTAATCTCAGAAGAATCTCCGGATAAGACCTTCTCTGTTGGTTTGACTAAAAATTGAAAAGAGATGAGTTGAGGTGTGAGAAACTCAAAATTGTTTGATGATTGCTACCCAGTGAAAACGAAAAAAGCGAACCCTAACGGATTCGCTTTTTTATTATCAGCTTGAATAAAATTACATATGTTTTTTAAGCTCGTTTATTGGGTCACATGGACCAGGAGTCCAATACGTAACTCCAGCACCCAAGGCTTTGCATTGGCTGTCATATTCTACACCGTTGCAACCACATACCTTAAATGTCACGGGACAGTATAAGGTGGTGACATAAAACAATCGTTTCACATCTTCGTTTATGCAAGCGGCCTCAACACAATTTCCATATTCGTAATCTCTAAATCCATTCTTTTCAGCTTCGCAAGGGCTAGTAAAAGTAATTGCTTCACAGGCACAAACAGGCGTAAAATCATCGCCACATTGTTTTGTAGGATCAACAAGTCTTGGGTTAAAACACAATTGACTTGTTAATGATTTTTGTTCTAACGGTACTTCTTGTACAGGTTGTATTTCATTGGCTTGTTTTTCGCAAGCAACAAACATAAGTCCTGTAGCAAAAATGGCAACTAAGATAATCGCTTTTACGTTTTTCATATTACATGTGTTTTTTAAGTTCGTAGATTATATTCCCACATTTTCCTGGTTTCCAAGAAGTGTTTCCAGCCCCAATTGCTTTACATTGGCTATCGTAGGTTTTACCATCACATCCACAAACATAAAAGGTTACGGGGCAGTATATGTTAGCCCGTGTAAATATGTCGCGCACTTCTTCATTTGGGCAAATGTCTGTTTTACAAGCTCCTTCAGTGTAATTCACAAATCCAGCATTTTTCGCCTCGCATTCATTGTTGAACGTAAAATTTTTGCAAGCACAAACCGGTTTGTAAGGTCTACAACAAATTACGGTTGGGTCAGCAGATTTTTGGTTGAAGCATAGTGGGTGAACAATGGAATCTGATTTTAATGTAATTGATTGTTCTGACTTTATTTCGGTGATGTCTGTTTTTTCACAGGCACTAAAAATGAAGGCAATAACCAACACAGAGAAGGCTAAGGTTTTTAAATTTTTCATAGTTGGTGATTATTTAGTTTTACCTGGACATTTTGTCCAAGTTTTTTACTTTATGCATGTCCTCGTATAGCTTAGACTATAAACGATCTCATTATAAATAGGATTAAAAATTCTCAATCCAATATTTATTGGTTCTTTCTCTTTGTGTAGATTCGGATTGCGTCTTTCCTTCTTTTTACACGCAGTGAGGGAACCAAATACCAATAGTATTTTAATTGTTAAGCAAATTTTTTAAATCTTGTCGGTTGTATCCGATCTTTTATAAAGATACTTACTCGCATTTTCCTGCCGTCCAATAAGCATTTCCTGCACCTATGGCTTTGCAGTAACTCTCATATGTTTTTCCGTCACAACCACAAACTGGTGACTTAACAGGACAGTAAATATTTGCTTGTGTAAATACAGATCTTACTGTCTCGTTAGGGCATGCTTCATTAACACATGTTCCATCTTTGTAATTAACAAAACCAGCTTTTTCTGCTTCACAGGCATTATCAAAATTGATAGCTTCACAGGCACAGACAGGTTCGTACAATTGTGCACAATCTTTTGTGGGATCTATGGCCTCTTGATTAAAACAAATAGCTCCTTGTTGAGGGTCTTCTGGGGCACGTGTGGTTTTTGTGGCATCACTGTCACTGTTAGATTTTTCGCAAGCACTAAAAATTAGTGCTACGGCCAACATAGCAGTTGCAAGGGTTTTTAAGTTTTTCATACGTTAATTTTGGATGGTTATTAAGTCTTCTATTATTTCATCAGGGTTGTTGCACGGGCCAGGAGTCCAAGCAAGTACTCCACTTACTAAAGCGTGACACCAGCTATCGTAATCTTCGCCGTCGCAACCACAAACTTTTGGTTCAAAAGCATTACAGTTGAATCTGAAATTGCTAAAGAATTTTTTCACGGTATTGCTTTGACATCTGTTTTCTACACAACCACCTTCTTCATAATTTTGAAAACCAGCAGCCTCAGCTTGACACCCGTTACCAAATTGAATTACGCCGCAAGCACAAACAGGAGCAAATACTTGAGGGCAAGCTGTAACGATTTCAATTTTTCGGGGATCAAAACATCCATCCTCAATGAGATCATCCAAATTAATGTCTGTACCATATTCGCACTTACCTGTCGTTGATGCCAAAACACCGCGTCTTAATGCTTCACATTTGTTTTTATAAGTAACTCCATTACATCCGCAGACAAGTTTTTCTTCGTCTTTACAAGTTAGGGTGTTATATAGCACACGCCCAACAGCTTGATTGTAGCATTTTTGCTCCACACAGCCCCCTTTGGTTACATTTTGAAAACCATAAGCCCTTGCTGTGCAAGCATTTCCAAAAGTAATGACGCCACAAGCACAAACCGGATCGTAGTTGGTATAGCAAGGACTTATTAGATCAATGTTTCTTGGGTCGTAACATAAAGCATCAATGACATCTTCGGGGTTTTGAATACTAATCGTTATGTGATCTTTTAATTCATTTTGAGTAAAGGCATTTGTTTCCTCTTCCATTTTGCTACAAGATGTCGCAAAACAAAAAGAGACAAATAATAGCATTATGGCACATAAATCTGTCCTTTTCATTACAATAAATTTTTATGTTAGTAGTAATACATTTTTAATTAGTCTTGTTAAAAATAGATATTTAAATAATACAAGACACTATTAATACGTTATAGTTTATCTATGATAATTGGTCATTATTCTTGATAATTCACGAAACCCCTTTGTTTACGCATTAAACGGTGAGGTAATAATTTTAAAATTGTTTTTATAAAAGGTAAGAATGAGATTAAATTGGTTCGAAAAAATTAGCTAACAGCACTATTCGACTCATTATCTGTTTCATTATTTTGATTATCAGACAGATAATCAGGTGGTTGAATGAAAGTGTCAGATCTTCGAATAATTGTTTGGTAAATACTTGTTGAAAATAAAACAAGTAGTATATTTGCAACCGCAAAACAGCAGGCCCTGTAGCTTAACTGGATAGAGCACCGCACTACGGATGCGGAGGTTCGGGGTTCGAATCCCTGCAGGGTCACAAAAAAAAACCATTTTCATTCTTTGAAAATGGTTTTTTTTTGCTTAAAATTCAACAAAAAATTATCAAGTACAATTGTATTTGTAGATTTAACAATTAAGTAATGTCTATTTTCATTTTAGTCTTAAGGGATAATCTTTGACATTGAGTTAATATGGATTATCTTTGCCAAAGATTAAACCCTAAAAATATAACGTATTGGATATTTTTGAAAAAATTAAGAACAATCGCGGGCCTTTAGGTCAGCATTCTAAGGAGTCTCACGGATATTTTACTTTCCCAAAGTTGGAAGGAGAAATTAGCAATCGTATGACCTTTAGAGGCAAAGAGTGTTTGACATGGAGTATTAACAATTATTTAGGTTTGGCTAACCATCCTGAAGTAAGAGAAGTTGATGCTCAAGCAGCTAAAGATTGGGGTATGGGTTATCCTATGGGTGCTAGAATGATGTCTGGTCAAACTTCTATGCATGAAAAATTAGAGGCTGAATTAGCAGATTTTTTACAAAAAGAAGATGCTATTTTATTGAACTTCGGATATCAAGGTATGCTTAGTGCTATTGATGCTCTAGTTGATAGAAATGATGTAATTGTTTACGATTCAGAATCTCACGCTTGTATTATTGATGGATTACGCTTACATCAAGGGAAACGGTTTGTTTTTAAACACAACGATATTGAAAACCTTGAAACACAACTTGTACGTGCTACAAGATTGGTAGATAAGTCTGATGGTGGTATTTTGCTAATTACCGAAGGAGTATTTGGTATGGCAGGTGATCAAGGAAAACTAATAGAAATTGCTGCTTTAAAAGCGAAGTACGATTTCAGACTTTTTGTTGATGATGCTCATGGATTTGGAACTGTTGGTGAAACAGGGATGGGTGCAGGAGAAGCGCAAGGCGTACAGCATGAAATTGATGTGTTGTTTGGAACATTCGCTAAATCTATGGCCAGCATCGGTGCTTTTATAGCAGGAGATGAGCAAATGATTGAATATTTGAGATACAATACTCGTTCGCAAATTTTTGCTAAATCGTTGCCTATGCCTTTAGTTGTTGGAGCGATCAAACGATTAGAATTATTGAGAACTAGACCAGAGCTTAAAGAAAACTTGTGGAAAATTGCTACGGCACTTCAAACAGGGTTGACAGCTGCTGGATTTAATATAGGACAAACTAATTCACCAGTTACACCTGTGTTTTTAACAGGAACGTTGGGTGAAGCGACTAACATTACACTTGATTTAAGAGAAAATTACAACATTTTCTGTTCTATCGTTGTGTATCCTGTGGTACCTAAAGTTGTGATCATGTTACGTTTAATACCTACAGCAATACATACCTTGGAAGATGTTCAATATACTATAGATACTTTCAAAATTATTTTGAAAAAACTGGAAGAAGGCGCATATCACAGTGAAAAAATTGTTAGCTGGAGCTAAGCTTATTTATAAAACTCAAAAAAGAGGCTATCTGTTAAGGTAGCCTCTTTTTTTGTCTAAAAAATGCGGTAAAACAAAAAAATCCTTACCAGTTAAGGTAAGGATTTAAGTGCGGAGAGTGAGGGATTCGAACCCCCGGTACCTTGCGGTACAATGGTTTTCAAGACCATCGCATTCGACCACTCTGCCAACTCTCCGTGATTGAGATGGCAAAAGTAAGATTTATTTTGAGCGAGCCACTAAAATCTCCCTGTTTTTAAAGAATAAAATAAGTGATTGTCTTTTAATTAAGTTGCTTTCCTTATCAAAAAGTTGTTTTTGAGTATCTTTCCTAAAAATTTAGATGAAAAATTTTATAACATTTCTATTCTTATTGGTTTTAGCATTTACTGCTTGTGAAAAAGATAACCGAGTTACTTTTGAGTCTTCACTAAAAGGAGGATGGGTGCAAACAGAATATGACACTACAGCCCACTCTTATTCTATTGCTCGTGTAACATTCGATTGTAATACTTTTACCTTGAATACAGAACATCATTTGGCCAGTCTTAATAGTGAAGACTCATGCAGTGTTGAGTATTGGGTAGATAGTATTGCTGGTAATTATTTTCTAACAGGTGAATCCATCTTTATGCAAGGATTTTATAAAGACGGACAAGGCCAAGATAAATTAACTGGCTGCCACTTAACAGGATATTATGAAAACACTTTTAAGGGTAAAATTTTTAAAGACAGACTTAATCTCAGCAGCCCATCAAGAACATTTGGGTTGAAAAAAGTTACGTTCAATGATTGCTAAATCATTGAACTTTAGGGTCTAAAATTCTTGATAAACCCAATGCAGCTAGACCATAATCAGGTTTGATTTGCAACGCAGATCTATAATCTAATTCAGCTTTTGAAAGTTCCTCTAGATTTTCAAAACATAAACCTCTGTTGTAAAACGCATCGAAGTATTCAGCTTGATACTTGATAGCTTTGGTGAATTGTTCAACACCTAATTCATATTCTCCTAGATGTTCCAAGCAAATAAACCCCTTATTGTAGTATGCAAAAGCATAGGTAGAATCTATTGATATGATTTGGTCATATACTTCATAAGCTTCTTCCAAGTTTAAGCTGTTTTGCAAATACATTCCTTTATAATAATACGCCTCAACATTTTTTTCGTTGATGCTTATCGCCGAGTTGTAATAATCTAAAGCAAGTTGTTTGCCTGCTTGCTCATAAAGTGAACCCAGTTTGATGTAACCCGTGTAAAAGTCAGGATTAAGGTCTAACGAAGTTTGCATGGATCTTACCGCCTTAGCTGTGTCGCCAGCTACTAGCAAGATCATACCTTTCACAAAATAAGGAAGATAGTATTGCTCATCAGCTCTGATAGCATCGTTGGCATAGCTGTAGGCTGTTTTAAAATCGCGTTCCTCAAAATTAAGTTTTGCCAATTCACATAAAGCATCTTTTTGTTTGTCGTCAAACGATAGTGCTTTTAAGAATTGTGATTTTGCCACTTCTATTTTATGTCCCAAAAAACTCAGTTGACCCGCAAACACCCAAATATCAGCATTTAATGAGTCAAGTGATTTTGAACGATCTAAGTCAGCTAAGGCCAGCTCTGGGTCGTCATTTTCAACAGCCAAATTTCCTCTTTCTAAATATAAAGCAGCATCGTTTGGGTCGTTTTTGATACGGCTATTGACATCCCTGTAGACATCTGTTTTACTTTCTGTTGTATTAACTTCTGCTTGTGTCTTGTTTTCTGTTGGTTTTTCTGTGCAGGCACAAATAGCGAACAAAACTAAAGTTCCAAGAATCATTTTTTTCATAGGACAAAAATATAGCATTAACCCACATTATTTAGGATTAACGAGGTAAAACAAAAACCGCTTAGCGCATCCATAAAAATGGAACAACTAAGCGGTATGTATTGTGTTGAAAGGTTAAGCTTTTTCTGCTACTACTTTTTCTTCTTCAACTTCACCTTTTAGTAATTTTTTGATTTTCAATTCCAATTCATCCATCAACTCAGGATTGTCACCAATCAGTTGTTTCACGGCATCTCTACCTTGACCCAATTTAGTGTCACCATAACTAAACCAAGAACCGCTTTTTTTGATAAGATCGTGCTCAACAGCTATGTCAAGGATTTCTCCCGTTTTTGAAATTCCACGACCATACATGATGTCAAATTCAGCTTTT
>JBLIDJ010000055.1:0-16359 GCA_047634195.1 Flavobacteriales bacterium | reverse complement strand
TTTGTGGAGAGAATGTGATATTGATAGATCCATTCATCACCCCTAACCCTCAATCTTCCCATATTTTATTAAAGGATATAACAGCCAAATGGATTTTAGTGACGCATGGGCACGACGATCACATTGCCGATTTAGAAGCTCTCTTAATTCAAAACAACGCGACACTTATTTGTAATCATGAGATTGCCAACTGGTACCAAAAGAAAGGATATCAGCATATTATGGGCATGAACATAGGGGGAAGTATTACAATTGGTGAAACGACTATTCACATGACATCTGCCCTTCATTCTAGTTCTTTGCCCGATGGGAGTTATGGTGGAAATCCTGCTGGTTTTGTAGTGAGTCATGCTAATAAAAATTGTTACTTTGCGGGAGATACAGGATTAAGCGCAGAAATGTCTGTTTTAGCCCAACAATTTACCTTAAATGCTTCGTTTTTACCTATTGGTGATAGATATACCATGGGATATAAAGATGCGTTATTGGCGAGTAAAATGCTTGAAACAGAAATGACCATAGGCATGCACTACAATACATTTGAAGCCTTAAACATTGATAAACAAGCTGCTCAACAATATTTTATTGATAATAACAAAAAACTAACCTTGTTAGAGGTTGGTGATAAAATTGAATTATAGACATATTATATGGGGAAAATAATCACTTTGGCCAACCAAAAAGGGGGCGTAGGAAAAACAACTAGCGCCATTAATATTGCCGCTAGTTTAGGTGTACTTGATTTCAAGACACTGATTGTAGATGCCGATCCACAGGCTAACGCTACTTCTGGCGTTGGGTTTGACCCGAAAAATATTAAAACAAGTATTTATGAATGCTTGATTAATGAGGTGGAACCAAAAGATATTATTTTGGAAACAGCCAACCCAAACCTGTATCTACTCCCTTCACACATTGATTTGGTTGGTGCCGAGATAGAAATGATAAGCATGCCTAATCGTGAGCACATGATGAAAATGGCATTAAATAAAATCAAAGATGACTTTGATTTTATCATTATTGATTGTTCCCCTTCTTTAGGTTTAATAACGCTAAACGCATTGACAGCTTCTGATTCTGTGATTGTTCCTGTGCAGTGCGAATATTTTGCACTAGAAGGATTAGGTAAATTATTAAATACCATTAAAATTGTTCAAACAAGATTGAACCCTGAATTACAAATTGAAGGTATTCTACTGACGATGTATGACACCCGATTGAGATTGGCCAATCAAGTGGTGGATGAAGTAAAAACGCATTTTCAACAAATGGTTTTTGATACCATCATTCATAGAAGCACGAAACTTGGTGAAGCTCCTAGTTTTGGAGAAACAATCATCATGCACGATGCTGGCAGCAAAGGTGCTATCAATTACTTAAACCTTTCAAGAGAGCTATTACAACGCAACAATTTGACTGCCATCAAGTCAAACGAAAAAATATTGGATTAACATGACAAAAAAGAGAGCTTTAGGAAGAGGATTAAGTGCATTATTATCTGATTCTAACACGGATGTAACAACTACTTCACGTGATGCTGTGACTGCCGTTACTGGCTTAGAAAATGACACTAAAGTAGTTGGAGCTATTGCTTCTATTCCTATTAGTCAAATTGAAACCAATCCGTTTCAACCAAGAACGAATTTTGATAAGGAAGCATTAATTGAACTTTCATCATCCATCAAAGAACATGGTATTATTCAGCCTATTACTGTTCGGAAAATGGGATACAACCAGTTTCAATTAATCTCTGGTGAAAGACGTTTTAGAGCGTCTCAGTTGGCAGGACTGGAAGAAGTACCAGCCTACATTCGTATTGCGAATGACCAGAGCATGTTGGAAATGGCTATCGTGGAGAATGTCCAACGAGAAGATTTAGATGCCATTGAAGAAGCATTAAGTTACCATCGTCTTATTGAAGAATGTAGCTTAACACAAGAACAATTAGCCGAAAAAATTGGTAAAAGCCGTTCGGCTATTACCAATGTACTTAGATTATTGAAATTACCTGTTGCCATTCAATCAAGTATTATAGACAGAAGTCTTGCTATGGGACATGCGCGTGCTTTGGTTGGCATTAAAGATGAAGCGGCACAGTTGGCTGTTTATCATAAAGTTATTGCTGATTCTTTATCTGTAAGACAAACAGAAGAGCTAGCCAAACTTGCCAATAACGCTGGATTAGCGGATGAAGAAACAAAAGCGGTGCCTTCTGAAGCAATAAATAAGGAAAAGTTGTCAACTCAGTTACAAAAATTTGCAAAAGATTTATCATCGAACTTTGGTAAGGCAGCAAAACTAAAGGTGAGCAATAAAGGAAATGGAAAGATAGAAATTTCGTTTTCTACCGAAGATGAATTAAACAGTATTATAGAAAAATTAAACCTATAACATGAGGTATTGGTTTGTCCTTTTTTTTCTGTTTAGCTTAACATTGGATAGTCATGCGCAAATACTCACCAATACTGATACGCTATACAATCCAAAAGCAACGATGGTAAAATCGCCTAAAACAGCCTCTATTCTTTCGGCTGTTTTACCAGGTGCTGGGCAATTTTATAACCGAAAATATTGGAAAGTACCTATCATTTATGCTGCACTTGGTACCGCAGTCTATTACATTGGTTTTAATACTAAAGAATACCAAGCTGCTAGAAATGAATATGTAGCCAGATTGGATGATGATATAACGACTGTTCCTAGTCAAGAACTTACTGACGTTTCAATTGGTCAAATAGAAATTGATAAAAAATTCTATAAACGGATGCTTGACATTTCTTATGCTTCTATAGGTATTATATACTTGCTCAATATTGTTGATGCTAGTGTCGATGCGCATTTATTCACCTTTGATGTTAGTGAAGACTTGACACTAAACTGGCAACCAACAAACTTGAGTATGCCTGATAACAAGAACATTACTGGTGTAAAATTTTCTTTAAATTTTTAAAGACATGAAAATCGCTTTGATTGGCTATGGAAAAATGGGGAAGGAAATCGAAACCTTAGCCCTCCAAAAAGGCCATGAAATAACCCTTAAAATAACCAGTAAAGACACGCTAACAGTTTCTCAACTGAAAGATTGTGATGTAGCCATAGAATTTACGCGTCCCGAAAATGCCCTAACAAACATAAACACATGTTTTGCAGCGAATGTACCCGTAGTTGTGGGAACCACTGGTTGGTATCAGCATTTTGAGGAAGTAAAAAAAATTACTAAAGAGAAAAATCAAGCATTATTCTACGCAACCAACTTTAGTATTGGCGTCAATTTGTTTTTCAAACTAACCGAGCAATTCGGAAAGCTTATGCAAGGGCAAGCATACGAACCAAACATTGAAGAAATTCATCACACCGAAAAACTAGATGCACCAAGTGGTACAGCCATAACCACTGCGGAGCGATTATTAGCTAATTACCCATCAAAAACCGATTGGAAACTGTCAGAAGAGGCAAGTACCACTGACATTGCCATTACTGCCGTTCGTACTCCAAATGTACCCGGAACCCATAAAGTAAGTTTCAATTCTGATATAGATAGTATTTCTTTGGAGCATGTTGCTCACAGCAGAAAAGGATTTGCTGGTGGTGCATTGATAGCTGCCGAATGGCTTTTGGACAAAAAAGGTGTTTACACCATGACCGATTTATTAAATTTTTAACATATGAACTTACCCCTAATTGTTTTATTACTACTTATCGTCATTTATTTTGGCACCTTTTACAAAATATTCGAGCGTACCAATGAAGATCCATGGAAAGGTTTTATTCCTTTTCTAAATTTTGTGGTTTGGCTTAAAGTTATCAAACGACCTTGGTGGTGGATATTCTTATTATTTGTTCCTGGCGTAAATCTTATTATGCTTGTGGTCATGAATGTTGAGACCAGCAAAGCATTTAACTTACGAACCAGCAAAGATCAGTGGTTGGCAGGTATTCTACCTCATTGGGTTTTTATAGAATTGGCGTACAAAAATAAAGGCGAATATGTTGGTCCTTACGATTGGAATGGCAAGAAAAAAAGCATGGGCCGCGAATGGGGTGAAGCGATTGTTTTTGCAGTTGTTGCTGCAACTATCATAAGAACCTTGTTAATGGAAGCATACACCATCCCTACTCCTTCTATGGAGAAATCGTTGATGGTAGGTGATTATTTGTTTGTGAGTAAAATGAGTTATGGACCTAAATTACCTAACACGCCTGTTTCATTTCCTTTTGCTCACCACACGCTTCCTTTTACTAAAAGTACAAGATCGTACTTAGAATGGTTCAAACTTCCTTATTTCAGACTTCCTGGTTTTGGTGATGTAGAACGTATGGATGCGGTTGTTTTTAATTTCCCTGAAGGCGATACTGTAGCTACTAGTTTGCAAGAAGTTGGGTATTATCAGCTTTGTAGAGATTATGGCAAAAAAAATGTGCTGGCTAATCGAATGACAAATCCTCGAACAGGTCAAAAAATGTTTGGAGATATTGTGGTAAGACCTGTCGATAAAAAAGAAAACTACATTAAAAGGTGTGTTGGTATTGGCGGAGATGTGATAGAAGTGCGTGAAGGTCAATTGTTTATCAACGACAAAATGGTCGATAATCCTGAGCAATTACAATACGATTACCACATAAAAGCAAAAGATCGTTTGAATTCTAAATTACTCAAGGATAAATACGATATCACCACAGAACATGTGAGATTTAGCCAATCAGCGGGCGAATATATTATCCCACTTTCGGCTGATAAACTGGAAGCGCTTTCGAAAAACCCAGTTATTGACACTATTTATCGTAAAATAAGCCCTAAAGGTGCATACAATGGAATAAATTCTTCGCACCCTATTTTTCCAAATCATAAAAACTATGATTGGAGCGAAGACAACTTTGGTCCTCTTTGGATACCTAAAGCAGGTGAAAGTATAGATCTTACTTTAGACAACTTGCCTTTGTACGAGCGTTCTATTCGTGTATATGAAGGAAATCAATTGTATGTAAAAGACAACGAAATATACATCAATGGGGCTGTTACTCAAAGTTATACCTTCAAAATGGATCATTATTTCATGATGGGTGATAACAGACATCGTTCGGCTGATTCTCGTTTTTGGGGTTTTGTTCCTGTCGATCATGTTGTTGGAAAAGCAGTCTTTATTTGGTTTAGTACTGACTCACAAACGGGTATTCGTTGGGATAGGGTTTTTAGTACTGTAAAATAGGTATCAGGGTGCAGAGCCTGTCCCGACTATCGGGATTTCAGGTATCAGAGCTTGTCCCGACTATCGGGATTTTAGGTTGAACATGTTAACAGTGTAAGAGATAAAGAATGATTGGATAATAGAAATTATTGATTCTTTTAAGCCGTAAAAAATGAACTAAATATCAGTTAAAAGATTATTTAAATTACTAATCATAAACTGAATTTTTTTTTATTGGATTAGGTTCAATATTATTTCAGTTTGCATTTTTTTGTTGGGGAGCAAGTGTAAATTCACTAGCTTTTAATTTGGAATTATATAGAAAATACACAATATAACGATTTTATAATTCGTGTTAAACAACAAATAATATGACCATTTGCTTTGTTTTGTTTGTGTTAGGTTTGCTGCTTTCGGTAATCGCCTTTCGAATTAAAAAAGGTAAAACTTGGCTTTTTTTATTAGCGAGTGTTTGTTTGTTAGAGCTAACTGCCGCGCTTGCTTACCGAGCAAAAAATGGTTACCTCGTTTACAACCAACGTGTCAATGAAAACAAGGCATTATTCATTGATGACTCATACGCTGTTTGTCAACTAAAACCTTCTATTGACACAGTTATTCATGGCAATCATGTGTTTCACAACAGCCACGGCTGGCGCAGTCAAGAACTTGATACCACAAAACAAACTATCGTTTGCATAGGTGGGTCTACAACCTACGGCGTAGGAGTTTCTAACCATGAAACGTGGCCTTATTTGTTACAAAACAAAGTAGGTGATTCAATATCCGTCATTAATCTGGGAATACCAGGCCATGCCACGTACGATCATTTTTCAACCATGCTTCGCGAGTTGCCAAAAATAAATCCTGCTATTACCATCTTCCATGTTGGACTAAACAACATGCGCTTGTCTCATCTATCAAATAATAAAAATAACATAGAACACTATCACACAGAATCTTTACGCCAGTCAGTTGGATTAAATTTTAGGTCTAAATTACCTAGATGTGCTAGCGTACATTTTCTGTATGACTTAATAAGGTTAGTTGGTTTAGCTCCAAAGAATAACGTTCCTCATGCCATGGAAGCGGATGATGTAATGGTCTCTAAAGATCAAGTTAAAGCGATCTATAAAAACCATTTAAACCAATTAATCACACTTGCCAAACAATACTCCCAACAGATCCTATTTGTGCCGCAAGTACTTATTCCTGATGCATTTGTCAATCAACAATACGAATGGTGGGCACCTAACATACCTGATAGCATGTTAGTGCCATTGATGCATGAATTTAACGCCATTACTGAGCAGGTAGCTCTTAACAATAACGTGGTTTACGTAAAAAGCATGGAACAACTACCCGTGAAATTGAGCCACTTTGGTGATCCTTCGCACTTAAATGCAGCCGGTAATCAACTGTTTGCAGATACTTTATCAACTTATATAAATCATACATACTTTCAACAAAGATGAAAGAAATAATAGGCGTGTTTTTAAAACTAGGATGTATTGCTTTTGGTGGGCCAGCAGCTCATATAGCCATGATGCAAGAAGAAATTGTAGAAAAAAGGAAATGGCTTAGCCAAGAAAAATTCCTCTCGTACATTGGTCTAACACAATTGATTCCTGGGCCAAATTCTACCGAACTTGTCTTGCACTGTGGATACGAGCGAGGTGGCTACAAAGGCCTTTTACTTGCTGGTTTAAGCTTCTTAGCTCCTGCCCTGTTGTCCACCTTACTATTGGCTTATGTGTATGTTCATTATGGCACCATTCCCAATGTGAGTATGGTTTTTATGAGTATTCAAGCCATGGTCATTGTCATTATTTTTTCGGCCTTACTGAAACTGGCTAAAAAACAATACAAACCAGGGAAATGGTTGGTAATGCTAATTGTTCTCACGGGTTTAGCAGGATTAGGTCTTCAGCCATGGTTGATTATTCTTATTGGTGGTGCATTTTACTTACCTTTCAATAAAACGGTATCCAGTATTGCCCCTATCACATTATTAGCAACAACCACCACTATCCCAACCACAAGTAGCATTTTTTGGGTATTCCTAAAAATTGGAAGTATTTTGTTTGGTTCTGGTTACGTACTTATTGCCTACCTCGAAACCATGCTTATTCATGATCTAGGTTGGCTAAACCAACAGCAATTGCTTGATGCCGTTGCCTTAGGTCAATTAACTCCCGGTCCTGTTTTATCTACCGCTACTTTTATAGGCTACATTCTTAATGGAAATATGGGTGCGTTAGCAGCTACAGCTGGTATCTTTTTACCAGCCTTTATTTTGGTTAGCTTTTTTGGCCCTGTCATTAAAAAACTAGGAGACAAAACATGGTTCAAGCAATTTTTGATTGGTGTTAATATTGCAGCGCTGGCCGTGTTTGTGATGGCTATGCTCAAAATGAGTATTCCTGTTGTTATGAATATAACACAACTTGTTATCCTTATTCTCGGACTTGTTTTGCACTTTAAATTTAAACTTGGTGCACTTCAATTGCTTTTAGCTGGTTTGGCTATTGGTTTATTAATGATACCTTTTAGTTAAAATCTAAATACCTTTCAAATCAGGTTGGAGAGGGTTGTATAGACTAAAAAATATAATCTTTCTAAGCACCCAATAACTTAGGTCTTATCCTTGAATACTTTTTCATTGAATAGTATGTAATTCGTCACGAATTAACTAGTACAAAACCGTGTCGAATTAATGTGATGAATCAAATTATAATGAGTATTACATTTTTTCGGCAAGTAAGTATGTCCTTAGCCATGCTCTGCAAGGCTTGAATTTTTCAAAAACTAATTCTTCAGACAATAACGTAGGAATAACTTTCACATCTATAAGTTTGTTTTTAATTTCTGTATTAACGCCAGAAAGTGCCACAACCACATCTTGCTTGTGCAATAGTTCTATGGCCGCTTCAAGCGCATACAATCCTGATTGATCCATGAAAGGCACTTTTTCCATGCGAATAACGAGTACTTTTAAATGAGGCAAATCAGCAATAACGTTTCTAAAATCATTGGCAACACCAAAAAACATTGGTCCGCTCAAGTGTTTAAAAAACACTTTGTTCTTAATGGATTCATCATTGGTCAATTCATCCTCCCAAAACTCCCCTTCTTTGTCATCCAAGTCGTTCAAATTTTTTATAAAAACACCCTTACTTGCTTGGTCACTCATTTGTTTCAAAAACACTAAAGAAGCCATAATCAGTCCTACAGCAACAGCATAAACCAATTGCCAAAAAACAGTTAACACTAAAACAGTAATCATAATAGCTTTCTCTGGTAATTCCATTTTCGGGAAATCTCTCAGCCCTTTATAATCCATTACACCAATACCAACTGTAATTAAAATACCGGCCAATACAGCAGCTGGAATATTAGAAGCTAAAGGTCCTAAAGCGATTAAAATGACAAACAATAATAGTCCTGCAAGCATTCCAGACAATTTTGTTTTACCTCCCGCCTGAATATTAACAACGGTCCGTATGGTTGCTCCTCCGCCTGGTATTCCACCAAACATAGCCGCTACTCCATTTCCTATTCCTTGCCCTATCAATTCCTGATTGGGGTCATGTTGCGTTTTGGTCATATTGTCTGCAACTACGGATGTCAACAACGAATCTATAGCGCCTAACAAGGCTAACAAAATAGCTGACATAAAATAAGGCATAAGAGTACTGAAGCTAAATTCGCTGAAAATATCAAAATGTAGCGCTGGGAATCCTGATGGTATTTCTTGAATTAACATATAATCCATTCCAGCATAATAGGCTACTCCAGAAACCAGCAATAATGCAACCAATGTGCTAGGTATGGCTGTGGTAATTTTTTTAAAACCGTAGATAACAAAGATGGTTATCATGGCCAATAATAATTCTATAAAGTTTATTTTTTTAAGTGCATTGGGAAAGTGTCTTAAGGCACCTATCACTCCTTTTGCATCATTTTGTGCTAAAATTTTTGCCTCAATTGCAATATCCTCGGGTGTAACAAATTGAGCACGATGAATAGTTTCTTTAAAGTCTTCAAGTACTAAAATACTGTCTTGCGCTTCTTCCATTAATATCCTGTCCAAAATTAGCTCTTGGGCGTGCGGTTTAAAATGATTTATAAGTTCTGCATCATTGCCAGCATTGTAGCCCAAGGCTGGTAGAATTTGAGTAATCAAAATAATAACTCCAATACCTGTCATAAAACCTGAAACAACGGTGTACGGGATAAATCTAATAAAGGAACCTAGCTTTAAAACACCTAATAAAATTTGGAAAAGCCCCGCCAGCAAAAAGACCATTAAAATAAGTGGTAAGGCATCTTCCAATTTCCCTTCGGAGGCTTGCATAAGTCCGGCAATAACAACCATACTTAAAGCAGTCATCGGAGCAGTAGGTCCACTAATTTGAGTGGCAGTCCCACCAAAAAAAGCAGCAAAAAAAGCGATAAAAGCAGCGCCATACAAACCTGCAGCAGCTCCTAAGCCTGACTGTTCGCCAAAAGCAAGTGCTAAAGGTAAGGCAACAATACCCGCAGTTATTCCTCCCAATAAATCGGTCTTGAAATGCTTAAAACTTAGCTTGTTTTTCATGTTTTTTATTTATAGGAGTCGAAACAAAAATATAAGAATATCTGACATACAGGCCTAATGCTAATAATGTTTAAAAATACATTCTTTTATACCTTGCATTTTCAATGTCTAAAAACGCTTCAAAACAGCATGCGTCAAAATCAGAATATAAGGCGATAAAAACACTTCTTATTTTACTAATTACTGAACAAATATTAACTTGTATTTAGCTTAAATCTCAGGTAAATATTAGTGATTATTCGATAATTACTTTTAAAAAGTATTTAAATATTACACCCTTAAAACTGAATCTCGTCTATCAAGCACCTTGTTAATCTGATTCTTTTTTACAATCTAATAAAAAAACAACAAGTATTAGTTCAAATTAGCACACAGACATCTGATTACTAAATTATTACGCCTTTTTAGAAAGCTATATTTACCACTATTTTTACTTTATCTTATAAGAATATGAAGGCACGTTTGTTATATTTATTACCTGTTTTATTAAATGTTGGAAGCTTGAATCTAGGTGTTGCCATCATAAATGCAAAAAACAATGGAGATTTGAATTCTACTAATACCTGGGCTGGAGGCATTGTTCCCACTGCTGGAGATATTGTCAATATCGATGGCTACGACATCTTCATATCTTCTGGCAGCATCACCTGCCAAGATATAGACATTACATCTTATCCAAGTCTTTTTCTAGGTTTAGGAGTGACAGGCATTCTTACCGTAAAATCTGGTGTTACGTTAAATATTACCGGCAATTTATCGCCTACTACCCAAGATTTAAATGCAGGTATTTACTTATTAGAATTTAGTGGTGACTCAAAACAAAAAATTGCAAAACTCTTTATTAGATAGTTTGTAAGGTTTGTAGGGTGAAAACACAATTTAACTAACACACGTAATTGGCATTTCCAACGTTCTAGCGCATAGGAAATGCTTTTTCATTACCAGTAAGGTGTTTTTTCTTTACCTACCTTATATTCACTGTATCAATAAGGCAAATCTCTTGGCTAATAAATAAGTGTTAATCAAATCAAGGATATACCCCTTATTCAGGTTAAAAATTATATTTTTGACCTCACAAAAAACGGATATTATGTTTTCATTATACCTAAAAGAGATACGTTCTTTTTTAAGTTCTATTATAGGGTACGTTGTTATCATTGTTTTCCTACTCCTAAACAGTTTGTTTACTTGGGTATTCCCTGGTCAATTCAACACCTTAGAAGCTGGTTACTCAAACCTTGACACCTTATTTATTATTGCTCCGTGGGTGTTTTTGTTTTTAATTCCCGCCATAACTATGAGAACTTTTGCGGAAGAGCAAAAAAATGGCACCATAGAATTATTGCTTACCAAACCTTTGACTGAATTTCAATTAGTTTTCTCAAAATATCTCTCTAGCCTTACCTTAGTATTCATTGCTTTAGTTCCTACACTTATCTATTACATCAGTATTTATCAATTGGGAAATCCTGTGGGGAATATTGATGCAGGAGGGACATTAGGATCTTATATTGGCTTATTTTGTTTGAGCAGTGTTTTTATAAGTATAGGCGTATTTGCATCTTCATTGACTCACAATCAAATTGTTGCATTCATTTTAACAGTTTTTCTTTGTTTTTTCTTTTACACAGGATTTGAAGCAATTGGTTCATTTTTGTTATTTGGCGCACTTGACAGTTTTATTATTAACCTTGGCATAAACGCGCATTTTATTTCCATTAGCCGAGGAGTAGTTGACACAAGAGATTTACTGTATTTTGTGGGATTAACAACGATTTTTTTATTGCTTACACAAGCAAAGATTAAAAGTAGAAAGTGGTAATATGAAACAATCTAATAAAAGTAAAGACCTTGTTTCGTTAAGTTTAAAACTGGCGATAGTAGTTGCCATAAGCTACTTAGGCTCATTTGTTTTTACACGCTTTGACTTAACAACAGAAAAAAGGCATTCCCTAACAGACTATTCTATTTCTGTGATGGATTCGTTGAAAGATGTAGTACTTGTTCGTGTTTATTTGGAAGGTGAATTCCCAGCAGATGTTAAGCGATTAAGAGATGCTACCAAAGAAAAATTAGATGAATTAAGAGCATATAGTAATAGTAATTTACAATATGAATTTATAAATCCATCAAACAACGAAAACACAGCCAAACGAGAAGCTATTTGGAAAAAGCTTATTGATTCGGGTTTGCAATATACTAACATCAGTATTTCGAGTAAAGATGGTTTAAAAGAGCAAATTATATTTCCAGGTGCTATACTAGCGTATAAAGGAAAAGAAATGCCTCTTCAAATATTGAGGAGTCAAGAAAGAGTGCCTAGTGCAGAAATGCTAAATAAAAGTATTAACAATTTAGAGTATGAATTAGTTAATGCAATTAAGCAAATAACCCAAGAGAAAAAATCTAGCATAGCCTTAATTCATGGACATGGAGAATTGGCCCCTTTGAACATTGAAGATTTATCAAAAGCACTTGACCCTTTTTACGATGTATTCAGGACATCAATTAGTGGAATTTTAGGTGTTTTAGATAATTTCGATGCTATTATTATCGCAAAACCTGAAACGCCTTTTTCTGACAAAGATAAATACGTCATTGATCAATTTATAATGGCTGGAGGCAAGGTGTTATGGATGCTAGACGCTATGACTGCTAGCATGGATAGTTTGCGCTTGAGTAAAAGTCAACAATCATTGGCCGTTGGCAATGACTTGAACTTAGATGACATGTTGTTTGATTATGGTATTAAGCTCAACAAGGATTTGTTGCTCGATGCATCTTGCAGTCAAATCCCTATTACTACAGGCTATTATGGTGATAAACCACAAATGAAACTTTATCCATGGTATTTTTTTCCAGTTATTGTTCCGTTAAGCGGTCATCCAATAGTAACCAATATTGATCCTATTCATTTTAAATTCGTCAGTAGTATCGATACGATATATTCGGCTAATGTGCGTAAAACAATTTTACTCACATCATCAAGTTATACTAGAATTTTAAGATCACCCGTGCGAATAAACTTAGGGATGGTCACAATGGATCCAAATTTCACTAACAAGTCAAAACCTAATCAACCAGTAGCCGTATTGTTGGAAGGTGAATTTAAAAGCTTTTTTAAAAACCGGATTACTACCAAAATAAGTGACAATCCTACATTTAAATTCAGAGAAAAAAGCACTAAAACAAGGATGTTATTTGTATCTGATGGAGATGTTGCTAGCAATAGTGTAAGTGCCGACAGTAGCCTTTATTATCCTTTAGGATACGATAAGTATGCCAAAAGGAAAATATACGGTAACAAAGAGTTTTTAGTCAATGCCATGAATTATTTACTTGGAGACGCTCAACTAATTGGCGTGAGATCTAGGGAAATAAAATTAAGAAAACTTGATCCTGAAAAGATTGTCGTGGACAAATTGTTCTGGCAAATTCTCAACACCATCACTCCTATTCTCCTCATCATCTTGTTTGGTATAACACAAATACTAATTAGAAAAAAGAAATACACACAATCACATGACTAAAAAAAATATCGTACTCCTTTGCATATTATTTGTAGTAGTAGCACTCGGTTTATATTACAAAAATCAACCAACAAGTACTCTGGCAGGTAGTGTTAGTAATTTTGCTATCAATGACACAAGTAGTATTCAAAAAATAAATATTGCCGATACGTTTGGTAATAAAATTACTTTAGAGCGCCAAGAAAAAGGTTTATGGAAACTTAATAGCACGTATTTAGCGAAAGAAACTTCTATTAACGTATTGTTAGAAACCATTTCACAATTAAAAGTACAAAGTACCGTGTCTTCTACCATGATACCAAATGTATTAAGAAGAATAGCTGTTAAACACAGCCTTGTTGAAATCTTCACTGATGACCTGCAATCACCTGAAAAAACATATTATGTTGGGCATGCAACCATGAATCACATGGGTACTTTTATGCTACTTGAAACCAAAGCCGAAGGTAGGTCATCCGTGCCTTTTATCGTAGAAGATATGACCTCTAGAGGTTTTTTAACGCCACGATTTTTCACCAACCTTGACGAATGGAGAAATATAACCTTATTTAATCATCCAAACTTGGATATTAAACGCATCGAAGTCGAGTTTTTTGAGAACCCTTCGTATTCATTTTCTTTAACAAAAAGTAATGATAATGAGATTAAAATATATGACCACAAGCTAAAAGAAATAGAAGCTGTCAATCAAAATATCGCAAAAGACTATTTAACTCAATTTAAAAAAGTCAGTTTTGAAGCTTACGCTGAATCTAAATTATCATACTTAGATATTGATTCTATTACAAATCACACACCACGTTACGAGATTCGAGTTTTCCCAGAGAATGGTAAAAATGAACATATTACCCTTTGGAAAAAAGATGTTGGAATTGAAAAAAAAGATGCTTTTGGTCAAACGACTTTTTTCGATGTAGACCGAATGTGGGGTAAAACACATTTAAACAGTTTTGTATTTGCCCAATATTACGTTTTTGATAGATTATTGGTACCAACTGCTTACTTCACGCAAAAATGAATTAACAAATTGTTGAAAAAATAAAAGCCCTGTTCATAAATTTATCAAATGTCAGTCTTTTGAAATTTTACATTTGTATCAATACCAAATCAAATTAACTGACTATGAAATTTATAGTATCAAGCGGAAAATTATTAAAGCAAATACAAGTCATAGCAGGTGTGTTGAATAGCAACAGTACCTTGCCTATTTTAGATAATATTTTATTTGAGGTAAATGATAAAAATCAATTAACCTTATCTGCATCTGATCTAGAAACGACCATGATAGCTAAAATGGAAGTTAAATCACAGGAAAACTTTTTAATAGCTATTCCTGCTAAACTTTTGTTGGACACATTAAAAGCATTTCCAGATCAGCCATTGACATTTTCAATTGACGAGAACAAACAAATTGAGATTTCATCTGATTTCGGGAAATATCAATTAAGCGGGTACAATGGTGCTGAATTCCCAAAAGTTCCTGAAGTAGACAGTCCTTCATCGGTTTTGATAAATGCTGAAGTATTGAGTAACGCAGTGCATAAAACTATTTTTGCTACCGGAAACGACGATTTACGCCCTGTGATGTCTGGCGTTTTCTGCGAATTCTCTCCAGAGGGAGTTATATTTGTTGCCACCGATGCGCACAAGTTGGTGAAGTACACACGGTCTGATACCAAAGCTAAAGCTGTCGCTAGTTTTATTATTCCTAAAAAACCTTTGAGCATACTTAAAGGTATTATGTCTACCACTAATGCAGATGTAACTATTGAGTACAATGAATTGAATGCTAGCTTTCGTTTTGACAACCTTAAAGTTGTATGCCGCCTGATTGATGGGAAATATCCCAACTACGATGCTGTTATACCAAAAGAGAATCCAAACAAGTTGACCATTGGACGACAAGACTTATTAAACTCTATCAAACGAGTTTCTATTTTTTCTAATAAAACGACCCACCAAGTAAGGTTAAAAATGATGGGAAGTGAATTATCTATTTCGGCAGAAGATGTAGATTTTTCTAACGCTGCTAACGAGCGTTTGACGTGCAGCTATGATGGTGAAGACATGGAAATAGGGTTTAACTCTCGATTTGTGATAGACATGCTCTCAAACATTGATAGCGACAACGTTATTTTGGAAATGAGTGCCTCAAACAGAGCTGGTATTTTACTCCCAGAGAAAAAGGCTAGTGAACACGAAGATGTCTTGATGTTGGTAATGCCAGTCATGCTTAACAACTAAATATTGCGCCCAACCTTAGCGTGAATTTCATGCTATCTAATGATACTTAATCCTCAGAAGAATTTTCTTTTGAGGATTTTTTTTGCATCATACTATAAGTGATTTTCAAATCTGGTATGGTCGAATTTGATTGATTCAAATCATGATAATTTGAATCCTTTAATTCAAAATCTTCCAGTTCTTCTGGCCAATAGTGAACCGGTTTTACAATATCAGCACGATAAAACCAAGCTAGCATAAATCCGGCAATACTTCCCCATAAATGTGACTCCCAAGAAACGCTTTCTTTGACTGGAAACAAGCCCCAGAACATAGAGCCATACAAAAATGCAACTAACAATGAAAAAGCTATTAACTTTCGTTGTTTACTCCAAATACCAATAAAAAACACAAAAACTACTAAAGAATATAACACCCCGCTTGCTCCTATATGATAACTTGGCCGAGCTGCCAACCATAGCCAAACACCTGTTAGTAAAAAAGAAAAGCCCATAATTTGCCAAGCAATATTTCTGTAAAAATAAAATACGCTCCACCCAACCACTGTAAAAGGTATGATGTTGCTCCATAAATGATTTATACTTCCATGAATAAAAGGGGAAAGAACAATCCCGAAAATCCCATGAGTTGTTCTTGGAAAGACTCCCCAACGATACAACTGCCAGTGTTGCGTAACATCTAACCAATAAATTAAACACATCATTCCGCTTAATAGTAAGGGTATGATGGCAGCTTCACGTATTCTTCTATAATTATTTTTGACCATGAAATTTTATTTTAATGCTTTTACCCTCCGTGA
>JBLIDJ010000054.1:0-16423 GCA_047634195.1 Flavobacteriales bacterium | reverse complement strand
CCTTCAGTTTCAATATTTTTTTCATTAAAAACATTGACAGTGATGTTAAATCGATGGATGATCTCATGACAGAAATCATAATTTAACAACTCTTTATTTTCAATTAAAATCTGATTGATATCTTCTTGGTGAATGGTTTTCTTCAAGTAATTAAGCAAAAAGGTAGGCAGGAGTTTAAGCAGTCGAGGCTTTTTACTTCCAATGAGTTTTTCTATGTCAATAAATTGATCTTCCATGTGTTAAAACGATTACGCTATTTTTAGTAATGTTTTTATATCTAATTTTTTAACGGCCTGATATCCTAAATCAAAAATTTCTTCCGCATGACTGGTGTCAAGTAAGTCAAAATTACTGAGTTCTTTAGGTTCTATTAATATGTCCGCTTGTATTTTTTGGTGCATCATGTTTGCCGAAACCGATAGTTGAAACGCCCTCGTTGCTACATTCAAAATATTGGTTATGTTTTTGCGAGGTGCCGTTGGGCTAATGTTTACGGCTATTACTTTTTTGCAAATTAAGTTGAGTGGCGACACGGGTAAATTATTGAACAATCCCCCGTCAACATATAATTCATTGTCGATTGTTATTGGAGGAAATACAACAGGTATACTTGAAGAAGCGAGCACATAGGTAGCTAAATCTCCCTGCGTAATGTAGTCTGGGTGGCCCTGGGTAAAATTACTGACTCCAATAAAGAAAGGTCGAGGTAAATCTTCAATATTTTTAAAAGGTATTTTTTTTTCAATGTCACGTCCTAAGCTATTCAAGTTAAGTAAGCCATGTTTAGGCCATTTTACTTTTTTGTAGCTTATTATTTTTCTTGATTTCAGGAACTCATAAGCATCTTCAATCGATTGATTTGCTGCCCAAAAAGCACCAACAACAGCTCCAGCTGATACTCCTGCGCAGATATCTGGCACTACGCCTTGCTCTTCCAATGCTTTCAATACACCTAAATGGGCAAAACCACGCGCACCACCGCCCCCCAATACAATGCCTAAATCGTGTTGTTTATCTTTTGTAAACCAAGTAATTAGCTCTTCAACTTGTTTCATTTACGGGCTGATATAAGTGTTTCGTTTGTTTGAGGATGAGGATTAATGCTATTAAGTAGTAAGGAGCCATAAACCTGCCCCAAAGTACTGGAAATAAAAGATACCTGACAATTACTGCTGAAATTATCGTAAACAGTAATAATTTCGTTGTAATATCTTGTTTTGACCTAGCTCCCCAGATGGAAATAGAGAAGATAAGAAGCAATGGAATTAAACTAATACTGAGTTCTCTAAAACTGTTTCTTACCACAATTGAAACGTATTGTGTGACTTTTAAGTTTACAAGTTCTGTTTGTGGGTAATTTAACTGGTCAACAAAACTATGAATGAATAAGGTTTGCCAAGAATACGATGGAAGCAAGAGCTTAGGAATAGCATAGGCAAATAAGCCGAGTAAGCATGTAAAAATAATGTCTTGATACGACCAATATTTTTTCCACACAAGAGCGACTAAGAAAAGCCCTACGAAAATTACATTATCAGGTCTTGATAATATCGCTAGCGCAAGGGCAAGAGCTACCCACAGCCAACATTTTTTGGCATAAAACCAATAAACTCCTAATAACAAGAAAAAGCATGATAAGCTATCGGGTGTTGATAAACGTCCCAGTTTTGCTAGTGGCACTGTTAGTAATAGCAACACACTGATGATTGCTGCTTTTTTTAAAGAAAACATAGATGAAAGCCAACTAAACAGGATAAAACCAATACCCCATAAAGCCAAAAGACTGGGTAGCACCGTCGCAAAAATTAAGTTGCTTCCAAGCTTGTATGAAATCCATGATAAGCCTATGTAGCATGGTTTAATATAGTAAAAAGGTAATTGTTGATGAAACGCATCAGCGTTTTGATACATGTTCTCAAAATACCCTTCTGTTTGAGTTAGCACCTCAAAAGTCTCTTTAGGAACGTTTTCTTGGAGATTGTCGTAAACAGCAGTATGTAAATCAGCATTATTCAAATCTTGATCGAAGACTAGTATACTAGCCATGTAAGGCAGGCAATCCCAATTGTAATAAGGTTTTTGTCCAGCAAAAACGACTAAACACGTAAGGGCAATGTAAAACCAAATTTTGGTTAAATTCATGCTTCTTTTTTAGGTTTTTGATTGATATGATTGGCTGGCTTTTCTCTTTTCCATCTTCTATGAGTCCACAACCAATATGCAGGACTGGCTATGATGTCTCGTTCCAATAATTTGGTGTGCTGTTCTGTCACAAAACCATAAGCTGTTTGCGAAGCGTCTTCACAAATCAATTCATAATTGACTTCGTAATGCCCGCGTTTAGTTTTAGAAATACCTCCATACACAACAGCCATGTTGTAATCAGAAGCCAGTTTTTCGCAGCCAAACTGCACGCCTGTGTCTTGACCAAGAAAGGTTAGCCAATAAGCTCTGTTGGGGTTTTTAGGTGATTGATCGGCACCAAAAATGATGGCTGAATAGTTGTCGCCCGTTAAGTCTAATTCTTTTTTGATGTCTAGGATGGATAACATCTGCAATCCAAATTTGGAGCGGGTAGTTTTCATTTTCCCATTAAAATAAGCATTGCTTAGCGGGGTAAAAAGCGCAATGGCTTTATGCTTTAGCTGTTGGTCGATTGTGGTTGCGTACAATTCCCAATTGTTGTAATGTCCACCTACAATAGCTATGTTTTTTTGCTTGTCGTGAAGTTGTTGGAAAAGATCGGTATTGTGATGAACCATCTTTTTGTTTGCCAGTTTCTCTGAAATGGTAAACGTTTTAAGGCTTTCGACTATGATGTCACAAAAATGACGGTAGAACTTTCTTCTTAATGTTTCTAATTCCTTCCCAGACTTTGCAGGAAAAGACCTTTTTAAATTATCACCAACTACTTTTTTTCGGTACCCTACTATGAAATAAAGGATGTAGAAAATGAAGTTGGAAACGGCATACAACATCCACATAGGAAGTATGGACAAAGGCAGTATTAAACCATAATAAAGAATGCGGCTAGTCATGTAGTTTTTCTTTTCAGGGGCTAAAAATAGCGAATATGCCTGTGAAATAAAGACAATATTATTTTGTTATGGTTTGTTCGATTGATATCATGAATATTCTAGTCGAAGGGACTGGGGTTTTTGAGTCGAAAATTAGGTGCAAAATATATCTGTATTTGTTTTAAGAAATACTTATTTAAATAAGTATTTCAAAGACGCTAAAAAGCCAAAAAACTCAGTAAGTAAATCATTTCCCTGAAGGTTAAAAACCACCATAAAACAGTTTTGAGGATGATTAATGACTAATGTTTCGCTCACAATGAAAAGGTTCAACGACATATGAGTTAGGCAAAAAAATACACAAAAAACCCGCTGTAAACAAATGTCTAAAGCGGGTTTTGATAAAATGTATTTATATACTACTCAACAATTAATCTCATTTGGGTAGTCTCATTGTTTTGTTTTACTAAGATCATGTACACACCTGCATTCCATTCGGCAACAGGTATTTGTAAAGTTTCAGTGTACGTTTCTAGTCTCATGTGTAACCTTCCAGTAACGTCGATGATAGAAACTTCAGCGTTGTTTAGTCCTGTAAGGCTAACCATTTCTTTTGCTGGGTTTGGGAACATGTTTAGCGATACTAAGTCATTAGTTGTTATAGCAGTATATCGTGCACCACTTCCAATTACTAAGGTGTAATCTTCTACTTCACCTTCGCTAAAAGATTCACACGGAGTTGAAGCACCATTGTATTTCATAGAAACACGCATTCTTGTACTTCCACTCATTGCGTTTGCAGGAACAGTGAAGCTTCCAGATACAGCAGATGTGCTTGTAGAACCAGCATCAAAAGCTAACTCACCCGTATCGTCAAAATCTCCATCTTGGTTGTAGTCAACCCATATTCTCCAGTATTCAGGGTAAGAATTTGACCCAAACAATGAGCTACTAAAACCAGGAGTTAACGTTAAGCTAACATTGTTTCCTTTGCTCACTTGAGCAGAAATGCTGGTGTAATCATTGTATCCATTGTTACTTCCACTTGTGTTAGAAATACTTCCAACCACTACTTTTTGAATCCATTCACTAGAAGAGTTGTTCCCGTTTGAAGAACAATAGTCTGCAGGAGTAGGATTGTCAGATAAAGTAGAACTACTTCCAATAGAAGAGTACCCACTTGTTCCAAAGCTACATATAGAAGCTACTCTGTAGTCATAAGTGCTTTCAGCAGCTAAGCTGCTAAATGAGTAAGAAGTATTCGTGGTAGCATACGATGTCCAAGAACCGCCACTAGGTCTCATTTGTACGGTATAAGATTGTGCATATGTTGCTGCAGACCACGTAATCGTAATGTCAGTGCTAGTTACAGAGCCTTCACTCAGGTTATTAGGAGCGTCACATGTAGGAGCAGCTGGCTCGGCAATAGAAATACTGTAGTCTTCTACTTCACCATTGCTAAACGTACCGCAAGCATTAGAAGCAGATGATCTGCTCATGCTTACACGCACTCTCATTGATCCAATAGCTGTGTTTGAAGGAATGGTAAATGATCCTGTTCTGTTTGTTGTACTTGTAGAACCCGCATCATACACCAATTCGCCAGCATCATCAAAGTCTTTATCGGCATTGTAATCAATCCAAATTCTCCAGTATTCTGGTTGGGTAGATTCTCCAAAGAATAAAGAACTAGAGAATCCTGGGTTAAGGGTGAAAGAAATTTGATCGCCTTGGGTAGCAGCAACTACTTTGTTGGTGTAATCGCCATAACCATTATCGTTATCACTGGTGTTACTAATGTTGCCCATGATTACTTGCTCTATCCATTCGCTAGCACTGCTGTTTGCAGAAGAACTACAGTATTCAGCCGGAGGTGGAGGAGGAGTTGCGCTTGTTGTAACTGAACCAGTGGAACTGTATCCACTAGCACCTTCACTACATTGTGTTCTTACTCTGTAGTCGTAAGAAGTCGATGCAGTTAAGCCAGTAAAGCCATAGCTTGTATTGCTTGTAGAAAAAGTACTCCATGTAGAAGAACTTGATTCTTTTAACTCTACATCATAGCTTGTTGCATTGGCAGACGCTGCCCAAGAAATGTTGAAACTATTATGTGCAGTTCCAGAAGAAGTAACGCTTGTTGGAGCATCACATACTTCAGGTTGAGGTTCTCCAAATATAACCGTGTAGTCTTCAACTTCTCCATAAGAAAAAGCTTCGCAAGCTGTTTGAGCTCCGTTGTATTTCATAGAAACTCTCATTCTTGTGGTGTCAACGGTACTAGCAGGAACAGTAAACGTTCCTGTTTTTACACCTGAACCTGCGCTGCCGCCATCAAAGACTAGTTCACCTGCATCGTCAAAATCTTTATCACCATTGTAATCAATCCAAATTTTCCAATATTCGTTATAGGCACTTCCAGAAAAACCAGGAGTTAAGCTTAAACTTACTTGCTCGTTAGCAGCCATTGTTATTTCTTGAGCTGTGAAATCGGCATAACCACCATTTGCACCCGTTGTATTGTTGAATGCACCAATAGTAACATCGGCAATCCATTCATCGCTTACACTATTTCCTTTTGAAGCACAATAGGAAGCTTCAGGAGGAGTTCCTCCACCTGTTACAAAAGATTCTCTAAATCCACCTTGAGCAAACAAAGCTAATACACGTTCTTTTTGTCCTTCAGAAAACATGTACATACACCCATCATTGGTGTAATCCATGTAGTTCATAAACATATCGTTTGAAGTACAAGAGTTTTGAGGATGATTAGGGCATCCACCAGAAGATTTAAGTTGCGAAGGAGTATCACCTACTAAGTCATCTCCACAAGTCGCGTCTCCCCAGATATGTCTAAGGTTTAACCAGTGACCTACTTCATGTGTAGCTGTTCTTCCTAAGTCGTAAGGAGCAGTTGCGCCTTCAGCGCCAGTACCTGTGTATTTGTAATGACAAACTACACCATCAGTGTCAGCAGGTCCACCAGGAAATTGTGCGTATCCTAGCAAGGTTGAACCTAAATCACATACCCAATAGTTAAGGTATTGTCCTGTAGGCCATGCGTCATGTCCACCACGACTGTTGAATTTCATGTCGTCATTAGCACTAAACGACGATTTTGAAGTTTGTGTTCTAGTGATTCCACTATGAGGATTCCCATTTGGATCTTCTGTAGCCAACACAAAGTTAATTCCTACATCTGCTACTAAAGAAGCAAATTCGGAAGGTGTGTTGGTGTAATCACTATTTTGTTTGTTGAAATCTTCTTGCAAAACAGTTAATTGACTCATGATTTGAGCTTCACTAATGTTTTCAGCAGCATTGTTGTATAATACGTGAAAGACGATTGGAATAGTAACCGCTTCTCGAAGAGTGCCATTTGCTTTTTGTAATCTGATTAATTGTTGAACTTGTTTTTCAAGGTTATCCATTTTTTGAACTAACCGAGGATCCTCTTTAGTCAATCGATCTAGATTTTCCATAGCAGCACACGTTCTTTGCGAGAATGAATATGTAGAATATCCGACTGATAGAGCTAATAGTAGTAGAACTTTTTTCATAAAAACTTCGTTGAATTGGGTTAATATTTGTGTTAGTCGAGTTCGAAGAAAGTAATTGATTGTTAGAAATACAAATATTCTTTGAAGTATTTTATTGAAAATGGGTCATTTAATTACGAGTATTTTTGATTTAAATTAATGATATCAATAGAATCAGGTGAAAATATTTTTTTAAATTTTATGTGATTGACGAAAATCGTAAAAGAATAATAGTATGGTATATAAATAATAATGTAGATTTATATTCTGAATTACTTCCTGTATAGTAGTACAGATATTAAGAGGGTGTTTAGCTAAAGTAATTTGTTGAATTGAGTCCTTAGCAGAAATTCGTACACTAATGATTTGTGAAAAGTACAAGAGTGTACTATTTAGTTTAAATTATAATAATTTAAACCAAACGTAATACATGAAATTTATTGAAGCACTCCATTAATCAAATCATCAACAATTGCGGGGTTAAGCAAAGTGGATGTGTCACCGAGTTGGGAGAATTCGCCTTCTGCTATTTTTCTTAAAATTCGTCTCATAATTTTACCAGACCTTGTTTTTGGTAGTTCGCTTACAAATTGAATCATGTCGGGTTTGGCGATGGCTCCAATTTGCTCTTTGACAGTATCAATTATTTCTTGCTTTATTTTGGGAGATGCATTATTTTTTGTAATAACGTAGGCATAAATCCCTTGTCCTTTGATAGGGTGCGGATATCCAACAATCGCACTTTCAATCACTTTGTCGTGCTGGTTGATCGCATTTTCAACTTCGGCAGTACCTATACGATGGCCACTTACATTTAGTACATCATCGACACGACCTGTAATTCGGTAGTCGCCTGTTTCGTCTCGGTAAGCACCGTCGCCAGTAAAATAGTAATTTTTGAAAGTAGAAAAATAAGTCGTCCGACAACGTTCATGATCGTCATAGATGGTACGAATCATACCGGGCCAAGGATGTTTAATGCATAAATTACCATTGGTATTAGGTTCCGTGACTTCAATTCCGTTTTCATCTAATAGTATGGCTTGTATGCCAGGTAATGGTTTGGTGGCAAAAGTTGGCTTCTGTGGAGTTACTCCTCCTAAGTTTGAAATTAGAATACCGCCAGTTTCTGTTTGCCACCACGTATCTACAATCTGACAATTCTTTTTCCCAATGTGTTTGTAGTACCATTGCCAAGCTTCTTCGTTAATGGGTTCTCCGACAGTTCCAAGAATTTTCAGGGAAGAAAGATCGTAGTTTTTAAGTACCTCTTCACCATGTGCCATAAGGCTTCGGATAGCAGTGGGAGCCGTGTAAAAAATGTTTACTTGATATTTGTCAATGATGTCCCAATACCTTCCAACAGTAGGGTAAGTAGGAATACCTTCGAACATGATATTTTTTGCCCCAGCCGATAAAGGCCCGTAAATGATGTAACTGTGGCCTGTAATCCACCCAACATCAGCAGCACAAAAATACACTTGGTTGGCCTGGTACTGAAAAACATTCACAAAACTATACGTGGTGTAAACCATATATCCTGCACATGTGTGCACCACTCCTTTAGGTTTACCTGTCGAACCAGATGTATACAAAATAAACAGCGGGTCTTCTGCATCCATAATTTCTGCAGGCTCTGTCACGGCTTCCAAAACGTTGACATCATTTAAACACGTATGCCACCAGAAATCTCTTTCAGGGACCATCGATATTTTTTCTTTTGTTCTTTCCACGACTATTACATGAGATACTGTGCTGCATTGTTCAAGAGCTTCGTCTATGGTGTTTTTAAGAGATATTGTTTTGTTTCCTCTAAAAGCACCATCACAAGTAATAATAGCAACAGCTTCAGCATCATTGACCCTGTCGGCAATACTTTGTGCGCTGAATCCTCCAAAAATCACAGAATGCACTGCACCAATTCTAGCGCAGGCTAAAACAGCAATGGTTAATTCTGGGATCATACCCATATAAAGACATACGCGATCTCCTTTTTTAATTCCTTTTTGTCTTAATGCCTGAGCGGCTACACAAACTTGTTGATGGAGTTGAGTGTAGGTAAATGATCGTCCTTTTTCACTAGGATTGTTTGGTTCCCATGTCAGTGCTTGTTGATCTCCTTGAGTTTCTAAATGCCTGTCCAGACAATTTTCTGTGATATTAAGTTTGCCTCCTTTAAACCAAGCAATCTTAGGGTCTGTAAAATTCCATTCACACACCTTGTCCCATCGTTTGTGCCAATAAAAATGACTTGCAACATCGCCCCAAAACTTATCTGGATTTTCATTCGCTGTTGTAACTGCTTCGTTATATTCTTGAGAAGAGGTATGCTGAAAAGGATATGACATATATGTAGTGTGTTGCTAAAATGATGCAATTAAAAATCTAAGTTAAATGTAAGCTTGACAAGCAACATATCAAAATTACGAGAGAACAATACCAAAAAAGATGATGTCAGCTATTAAATATCCAAATTACTATCTTCACCAAATTATTGAGTGTTAGCGTTGTATTCTTAAAGAAATAATGTTTCTATTGTTAAAAAAAATAATCATCATTGCCAGTTGCTTGCTCGCTCTTTTTAGAGTGTCTGCGCAAGATGTTGTGTTTATTTGCAATGGGAAATATTATTCTATTAAAAGCAGTACTTGGGACACCCCATTAAGTCAGCATTTTGATAAATATGCACAGAATGTCAACATGGATCAACTGCAATTACCTTTTGAAGGAGGTTTTGATAAACTCAAAAATCAGATAAAAAATGAGTTTAACTTCAATGCATGGTCTTTAAGATTTAAAGAGATACTGGTCTATGATAAACCTGTAAATAAGCAAGCAGGAGAATTGAGGTATATGCTTAAAATTACGCGCTACTACTATTTGCCAGTGAGCATTCCGTTTAATAATGACGGGGATCTATTATCGACCGAATTGGCTCAGAAAATTAATAAGCTAAATACTACCATTGATTATTGTTATGCTATTCAAGTGGCCTTAAGGTCCTTTGAATTTAACGAGTTTTTCCACAGCATTGATAAAAAAAACATACAACACGGAAAATCGTTGGCTGCGATACAAAACATTCGACTCAGTTATATTGATTCGAAGCAAATTTGGGCATGGTCAGTTTTTACCTCTTCTGTCAAGTCGGTTAAAGATCATCACATGGAAGTAGGAAAAGTAGCTTACGTAGATGCGTTATCTGGGGAGCTAATCAAAGTAGATGATTTCCGACAATTTAATGAAGTTGCTAAAGATTAATTGGTCGCTTCTTTAGCAAATTTTCTCCTATAATACTTGGACCAGATACTTAATCCAGTGCCGCCAATAGCTCCTGGCAACACCCAAATCAACCAACTGTTGCCAATAACAGGAATATGCTCTCCGTTTTGAACCAAAAAAGCGGTAATAGCTGCTAAATATCCGCCCAACATGCCACGCATATGATGCATCCACCACCACATCTTGGTTTGATTGTTAATGTTCTTGTAAATGGAGATATCTCCTAAAGCAGACCAACTAATAAAAAAACCAAAAATGAGGGATAGTATGGCCGTGCCATTATGCCCGTTGATGAGCTGGTAGATGCCATAAGTAAATAAGCCTACCCCAAAAAGTAAAGTGCCAATGGCTACCACCTAATCGTACCAAGCTAGGTTGCCTGCATGTTTGAGTTTTATGGCTCTAAAACCACTATAAACAAGATGAAAAGAGAAAATAGCAACGGGAAACAAGAAAAATATGAACTTAAAAAAGATCATAGTAATGACTGCTGAAAGAGAAATCCAGCACATGGCTAAGTAATAAATCCAACCTAATTTTTTGTGTCAAGAATTTCCTTTGGGCTGCAAAAGCATAATAATAAGGCCTAATACCAATACTAATGCGCCACAGATGATATGAGAGGTGAGTAAAAAAGAGTAAATCATAAAAGTAACAATCGAGTAAATAGGTTGATGGTCATAAGATACTAGTTTATGGTCGAACACATCATTTGCTATTGAAAATTATAGCTTATTGTTGGTCTAATAAATACTAAGCCAACAATGACAACCCATGAAAAATACGAGCTTAATATTAATATTTTTTCTGTTAACCTTTACTAGCAAAAGCCAATGTGATTGGGATGGAGGTACTTCATCCGATTGGGGAACTGCGTCCAACTGGACAGGTTTAGGTTGTTTGACCGTAAATGTTCCTGATGCATCAGATGTTGTAACCATACCGAGTGGTCGACCTTTTGAACCTGCTATAACGGCTGCTTCTAACGCGCTGTCTATTGCGGTTAACAGCGGAGCGGTGTTGTCTATCAATAGTAGCACCCTTACGGTAACCACAGTGGGTGACGTAACAATTAATGGCACATTAATTATTGCTTCAGCCGGGACATTAAATGGGGGTGCAGTATCAGGAACATTAACCTTAGGATCAACTGGAATATTAAATCTTGGTGGGAGTAATTTCCCTGGCAGTTTTAGTGCGGAATCTATTAATGCAACCAGCACAACCGATTATGATGGCGCTACTCAAACGATTGATGCTTCTTCTGTATATGGAGATTTAGTTATCAGTGGCTCTGGTGTAAAAACCATGAATGGTAATGCTGCCGTTATAGGAAACGTTACAGTAAGTGCAGGAACCTTAGATATTGAAGCATACACCTTGACGGGTGCTGCGGGTAAAACATTTGAAATAGCAGATGGTGCTCGTGTTGCTGTTTCTGGAGCGTTTAATTTCCCAACCTTGTTTGGAACCTATGTTTTTAACAATAGTTCTACGGTTGAGTACGACCTGAATGGAACACAAACCATTGCCGAACAAAACTATGCAAACGTAGATTTGACTGGTGGTGGGAATAAACTTATTGAAGGTGGAAAAACCCCAGGAGTTACTGGAATCGTGGATATTGAAGACGGTGCTGTACTTGTAACGAATGGCCCTGTGGATATTGGCTCCGATAAACGGTTACGCATTATTTCTACAGGAGATGCTGCGTCTGCTACAGGCAAAATAGCTGATTTATCAGATGAATCAACGGGCTCTATTACCGGTACTGGGGTGATTTGTGAACGAGACATTGATTTAACAGGCCCTGATAGAACTGGGTGGAATGATTGGGCTTCTCCTATTGAGAATTTTAAACTAGCAAGCTGGTATTACACAGGATGGCCTATGACAGGAGTTCCGGGAATCCTTGGAAGCGACTTCCCTAGCAATCCTTTTAAGAGTGTGTTGACTTACAACGCTGATATTTCGACCCCTTATTTTGTGTTTACCGACAATCAAGTTTATGACAAAAATGATGGGTGGGTACCTGCTATTAGTATTAGTAACGCGTATTCGCCAGGTGTTGGGTTTAGGTTATACACTGGTGCTAGAGACAGGGTTATTCAAGACATAGGATTGCCCGCTCAAGGAGCGGTAGTAGTAAACCTAAATTACACCGACGAGGCCACCGCAGCGGCTTCAGAAGAAGGTTGGAACTTGGTAGGAAACCCTTACATGTGCACCGTAGATTTTGATGCCCTAACATTTTCTGGGGTGGCCGAAACGGATTATGAGGATGGCTTTTGGGTTTATAGTAATGCCACAGGGTATTATGTGTACAAAGAATCGATCGGTTCTGGAACTGCTCCTTTTGAAATATTGGATAACACCACCGTTTCCGACGGGCTTATTGCATCGCACAAAGCCTTTTGGGTGAAAGTGAGAAGTGGTTCTCAAACAGTTACGTTCAATGAATCGGATAAAGTAACTTCTGGAACGACATTTATTAAAAGTCATACAGAATTACCAACGTTGAGAATGCAACTTAAAAATATTTCCAATGGAAATTTGTCTACAGTCTTGATTGCGTTAAAATCGGATGCAATGAATGGAATGGATAGGTACGATGCCGAAATCTTGAAAAATGATAATGGAGAAGCGCCCAATCTTTACACCATTATTGACGATACACATGAGGTTTCTATCAATGTATTACCTATACAAGTAGCTTTGGATATACCGGTAGGAGTTGAACCTGGAATAGCCGGTGATTTTGAATGGAGGTTTTATGATTTTGATGATATAGGTTCGAATACGTGCTTAATAGTTGAAGACAAACTAACCAATGAGTGGGTAGATATTAGGACCAATGATGTCATCGTACGGGAGTTCTCTGATTCTATCATGGTTGATAGGTTTGTGTTGCATATGCAACCCATTATGGAGGCAATGACTACTGAGCCAGTTACGTGTTTTGGAAACAATGACGGAAGTGTAGTTGTGCAAAACCTGTCGGGACAAGTGATCAATTTTGCCCTTTACGATGCTAATGGGGCCCTTGTAAGGGAAGAAATGGTAACTAACAATGTGGTTTGGAGTGGACTTGAAGCAGGAGAATATACGGTACGAGAGTACCAAACAAGCATTGGTTGCCCATCAGCAGCCAAAGAAGTGGTTGTATTTGAGCCAGCTCCTATTGTGGCTTCTTTTGAAGCCAGTAAAAGGGAGATTGACCTTGGTGTTGAATCTGGCGAAGTAAGTTTTTCTAGTAATGGTTTTGGAGCGGTGACTTACCAATGGTATTTTTCTGACAACAATGAGGCCTTGGTCGGGGAGCAGGTTGCTCATACATTCAGCACCACCGGAGAGCATGTGGTAACGATGTACGCTTTTGGTGAAAACCCAGCTTGTAATGAAGTATATACCGACACGATAAAAGTGATGGACACGGTGAGTGAAATTGAAGAACAACACAATGAGATGAATGTTCACATTATTTCAACAGATGAGGAGATTCAAGTTTTGGTACAACTGAGACAAGCAAGTGATTTAAGCCTTTCACTAATAGATGTACAAGGAAGATTGATAGATGCGATTGAATATAAAAATGTTCAAGATGATCGATTTGTCATTCCTACACCAAATGCTGCGGGTATGTATTTACTAAAAGTAACGAGCGACCTGAATGAACAAGTGATAAAAATAGACAAGCGATGAAAAAAAGAGTTGTGTGACTAATAATTCTTTGCTAGAGAAAACCATGCGCAAGTTGCGTATGGTTTTTTTGATTTTTATTTGGAAGGAATTTTTTAGAATGTATAATAGTAAATAACTCAAATATTTTTTTTGAAAAAGCATAAAAAAAGAGCCTGCTATCGTAGGCTCTTTTTTTATTGATATTATTCAATCATTATTCGATCTGATTGCGCTTTTTGTTCGCCCGATGATCCGACAAAAGTGACAATGTAAATGCCGCTAGGTAAGCTCGTATGGTTAATCCTACGAGCTTCATCATAGTCGTTAAATGTTCTACTCATTATTTTACTTCCTTTAGAGTCATAAATGACTACTACTCCGGTAAATGCCGAAACAACATTTAAGTTAAACGAACTTTCTTGTTTCCAATCAAATTTAATTTTAGTGGAAGTAGCCTCATTAAAAGTGTGGTTTTCATTATTAGAGGGTTTTCTCATTAAGCCTGCGCGGCTTGCTAGTCGTCCGCAGGCAAGCTTGTCTAAAAGGAACTTAATACCTACTCCGGAAAGGCCTGCAATAGAATCAATACCATCATCTGGGTCAGTAACTCCATTGACCATATCTGACATAATGCCAGCATAGGCTCTTATTTCTTGAGCTTTGGCGGCGGAGTAATCATCAGAAAACGTATTTTCAATGAACGTCAACCGGTTTTCTAATCTGTCCATGTCAACAATCCCTGCCAAGTACCAAGCATACCTTAATTGATTGTTGATGTTTGCATTTGCCATCAATGTACCCCAATCTCCTGCTAAAAATGAATCGGAAATTTGATCCATTTTATCTAAGTATGTTACCAATACGTTCTCATTTCTAGCATGCGCTACAATGTTCATAGACTCAAAATATAACTGCTGTAAAAAACTAAAAATTTCCTCGTTTTTTACCAAGTATTGAAATTTAAATATTTGACGAATTAGCTCCAATGCATAAACATTGTTGTTGCCGCCAAAAGGTTCACTTTGAGATAAGGCATATTCAGCCGCATCATCAAGGCTCTTAAGTTTAATATCCTCCGTAATGAGTATTGGGCAAGAAGGGCAAGGCATACTGCCATACAATGTATCTGGTATTGGTGGTTTAATGTCAATAACAATCGATTTTTCACACCCTTTGAAAGGCATTGGAGCGTTGTCAATAACACGTGTGCTGCATTCCTTGCAGTTGTTGTTTCTGTCAATATAAATAGCTTCCAAATCAATTTCATTGGTGTAGTCAGAGGGTTTGAAATAGGAGCTGTTTTTATCCCACATATTGTTATTTGCCCAATAATTGGCAGTTACGCCATCTGAAAAACATTGAGCAGAAAAGTAAGTGCCATAAAACAAATTTCCATTTACACCTGGATATTTAGGGTAAAATTTATACCGTTCTTTATCTAGCGGAATTTCATTTCCGTACTTGAAATAAATGGCCGAAGATTCGTTGTTGGCTATATAATTATTAGATCCATCTAAAGAAACTATGACACCAGTTGCCGTATTTATATCGGACTTATAGCTATGAAAAATCCCAACTTCGTTATCTGTAATCGTGTTGCACGTTAGGGTTAGGTAGCTTGACTGTTCATTATTTATTCCGTTGATATAATTGGAGATACGATTGTTTCTAAGGATCATTTGACCGGAGTAATTTTTGATAGCGGTCGTATTTCTAGTGCCCGTAAACTCGCAATGGGCAATTTTGGTTTTGTAGAAGCTATTTTTACTCTTGACGTATGACCCCTGTTTAAAACGGCTGTTATAAACAATCACATTTCCAACATCCCAAATTAGACCCGATTTCGCTTTAAAATCGCAATCTTCTATTTTCAGAAAACCTGATGGAGGCGATACTCTGTTGTCATTGTAGTGTACCTCCATGTCGTTAAATTCGCACTTAGTGACACTATGCTCATACTCAAAATTTCTACCCTGTCCACTCAATCGATTGATGAATAATCGTCCATGATGAAAGAAACTATTTTCGAGGGTCAATTTTGGACAAGAAATCAAAAAATCGGCATTGTTGTTTATCATAACTACCGCATTGTTGGTAGCCGAAAATTCATCGACATAATTAAATTCGCCCAAGGCTTGGTAATCGAGCCATGAATCTGCTTCTACAATAAGGTTGAGTCCATTTCCAGGCAAAATAACTTTGCCTCCTGCTGGAGCATTTATTAGTACCTTCCCATTTTTTGGATTTAAGATAATATGACCTTGTGTTGAAGAAGTTGAGCCATACGTAAAAGCAGCGTTTTGAGCCAATGTTATGGTTCCTTCTACTTTGAATGTACTGTTCAAGCCATTTAGGAATAAACCTTCATCACCACTAAAAGCACAGGTAGCTTTTTTGCCAATAAGTAGCTGAGATGCATCATTAATATTAATAACATCAGTAGTTGAAACTTTTAACTCATTCGCTCCTTCTAGTCGTAATAAACCCCCACCTTCAAGAGTGATTGCTTCATTGCCACTGTGTTGTATCCAATTTCCATTTACGCGTAATTCACCCCCAGGCTGAATAGTGAATTTTGTGCCAGCACTGACTTCGAGTGTGGCATCGTTCGAAATAATCAGGCTTGACCCTGAGTGAATCACTACTTCTGAGGCATTGTCTAAGACGAGGGAGGAATTGTTGTCAAACGTCAGTTCGGTGGTGTAAGTTCCTGCTGCATTTCCCAACTGTAACAAACCATTTGTTTCAATGTTTACCATGTCACAGTACAACACACTTACTTGATAGTGAGCGGTTCCTATTCCAGAAGAATTACACCCTGAAGCAACAAGACCAGGATTAATAAACAATTCCCCATTGCTTTCTACCCTTGTGCTATTGATGACATCCAAGTTGTCTGAGTTTGCA
>JBLIDJ010000053.1:0-17483 GCA_047634195.1 Flavobacteriales bacterium | reverse complement strand
CGTGCAAAGCAAGATTTTGTATAATTTGTTATGTTAATCAAACATCTTCCATGATAAAACCTGTTTCTACATCTTTCATGCCTCTGCTCCATGTCTTATATGAAGAGTATGGATATGATTTTTCAATTTACGCTGAAAAGCATGTTCATAGAAGAATTACTGATTGGTTTCAAAAGAAAAAAATTAAAACGGAGAATGAAGCGATCGAATTAATTCAAAAAGATAGACAAGCTGCTTATTCATTCATTAGTTGCTTTTCAATTGGGGTTACCGAAATGTTTCGAGATCCATTGTTTTATACCGCTTTTCGAAAAATAATAATACCCATTTTAAAGACTAATCCTTTTATAAAAATATGGTATGCTGGTTGTGCTACTGGTGAAGATGTTTATTCCTTGGCAATCATGCTTAAGGAAGAAGGAGTGCTAAATAGATGTCGGATTTATGGAACTGACTTTAACGAAACGTTTTTACAGAAAGCACGAAAGGGAATTTACTCTTATGATACCATAAAAAAATTCACAAGCAATTATACAAAAAGTGGCGGCAATTCTTTTTTTTCGGATTACTATTTTAGTCAGTATGATTCAGTAATTTTTAATACGGAACTAAAAAAAAATATCGTTTGGGCAAACCACAATTTAGTATCCGATTCTGTTTTTAGTGAAGTAGATGTTATTATTTGCAGAAACGTACTTATTTATTTTAATAGTGAACTTCAAAATAACGTGCTTCAATTGTTTATTGACAGTTTGTCCTCAAAAGGCATTTTGTGTGTTGGAGATAAGGAAACTATTCAATTTTCTACAGCTAATAGTCATTTCGACACCATTGACGGGAAGAATGGTTTATATCAACTGATTCTCTAATTGACGGAATGTTTTTGTTGTACCTTCAAAAAAAGGAAATTGTTAATCACACCATTAATAACATACTAAAACCTAGAAATCATGAGAACTATAACTTTCATATTAATTTTTGTTTTTAGTATTGGTATTCTAAGTCTGAGTGCTCAGAGTCAAATGGAAGAAGATAAGTTCAGTATGCATGGTTATCTTGACATGGTGTTTTTAGCGGGTGAGGCCAAACCGTTGGGTAGAAATATTGCTTTCTTGAGTATGTATAGAGCTAATATAATGCCTCAATATGTGATTTCACCAAAATTTAAAGCAACCATACTGCTTGAAGGAGCGGATTTATTTAGGCTAGATGAAGCCAGTGACGTAGACAAGCCTGGGATTGTTGAATGGGCTTATGTTACTTATGCCCATAGTGTTAGATTGAACGTAAAGGTAGGTACGTTTGCTGTGCCATTTGGAATTTATAACGAGCGTTTTTATGCATCACCTACTCAATTAACTTCTTTTTTACCTAGTTCTTTATATTTCAAACATATATATAAAGATGAAGGAGGAAGGGATTATAGTACCTTTTTATTTCCGAGAAGTCCTTCTGGAGTGATGTTGTTTGGAAAACTGTTAAATACCGATAAGCATTACGTAACATACAATGCATATTACGGAAATGAATCTCCAGGGCAAAGTTTAATAGGATTAAATAAATACTTAGGAGGTAGATTGTTTTATGAAAACGCGAATGACAAAGTAAAAATTGGAGCATCTTATAATGCATATGTTGGTGCTAACAAATTAATCAATAGCACCTTTGGTGCCGACTTAGAGTTGAAGATTAATAATTTGCAATTTTCCACTGAACTAGTCGCAGCGCAAATAGGTAAGCGAGACACACTCTCTATGCCTATCAATAATGAATACTACACCAGTAAAGGGTGTTATGTTCAGCTCGGATACACCTTTAAAGAACAAATAACTCCATACTTCAGATATGATTTTTTTGATCCGACTAAACAATTTAGTGATGACTTCCAAGCAATTACCATCATAGGTGTTAATGTAGCTTTTAATCCACAAGTAATATTTAAAGTAGAGGGGTACCTGAGTAATCTGCAGGTAGATGATGACGCTAATATTTTAATTTCAACCTTGTCAATTGCCTTTTAATTATGAGAAAATTAATCAAACATATCGATTATCTTTTTATACCTAAGCTGGTAATTGTATTACTGTTTTTAAGTATTAACATACTCTCGTCTGCGCAAATAGCTATTGTTGTTAATAGCAACAATCCTGTTTCAGAACTGTCAATAAACGAGCTAAAAGCTATTTTTTTAGGCAAGCAAGTTTATTTTAGACAAGGAGAAAATCTTATTTTATTGTGTGATTATAAGCCAGACATAGATGAGTTTTGCGCTAAAGTGTATGGCTATTCAGGAAAAACCATGAATAAACATTGGTTTCAGTTAATCTTTTCTGGGACGAGTGCAAACCCACCTAAAAAAATGAATTCGGTTGAAAATTTATTGAATTTTATTAGCATTCAACAAAACGCCATCGGTTATATCAGTGTTAAGAATATACCTCAGAATGTAAAAGGCATTAAAGTTTTGAAAATAGAAGGACAATTACCAGGAGGAAAAGATTACCTGTTAAGCGACCTTGGTTTGCCTACATCTAAAGACCCCAAGACACTCACTCTTAATATGAAATAAACATGAAAGCTAAACTTCCTATTGCTTCTAAGTTTATAGGAGGGTTTGTGCTAATCCTCCTTGGGATTTCTACGTTTTTATTTTTGTTTTTCCCTCAAAACATAAAAAAAACCTTACTCGAAAAAGAACTGATTAATGCTGAAGTATTAATTGATGTGGTTTCTGTAGGTGCAAGTATTGGACTCGCTGAGGGTGATTTTGAGGTGCTTGGGTTGACCATAAAAATAGCCAAAGAATTCCCGAATGCCCAGTACATTCTTTTTATGGACGCTACAAATGAACAAGTAGCAGAATATAATCCGAATGATATAACAACGGATACAAGCTATACGAATATAGCTGATGGTACATTAATACTGAAAGATAAACTAATTATTAAAGCTCCTTTGATATTCAAGGATCAAGTGTATGGGTCTTTAATCCTGAATTATTCCTTAGAAAACACGAATAAAAACATAGCTAATTATCGTGAAAAGATTATTTTATTGTCCATTTTGATATTAATAATTGGCGCTTTTTTTTCTGTTGCGTTATCAAAATTAGCAACCAACAACATTCGAAAATTGATGACGGCGTCTAATCAAGTGATTAAAGGAAATTTAGAAGCTGATGTTAATATCAGTTCTAATGATGAATTTGGATTATTAGGAAATAATTTCAATTATATGCTACAAAGCTTAAGAGAAAACAAGCATGTTGAAGCTATTAATACTGAATTGCGTGACCAAAAAAGTCAGCTTGAAGCTAAAAATGTAGAGCTAGAAGAAAAGTCAGAAAAACTAAAAGAACAACAAAGTGAATTGGAAAGTTCTAATGAAGAATTGACGCAACAAAAGGAAAGAGTAGCTCAAAAAAACGAATTACTTCAAAAGACTTCTACCTCTTTATTTGAGAAAGCAAAACAATTGGAATTAAGTAATAATTATAAGAGTGAATTTTTGGCTAATATGAGTCACGAATTAAGATCTCCATTAAATAGTATGTTAATTCTGGCTAATGATCTAACAGAAAACGAAACCAACAACCTTACGGAAGATCAAGTAGAAAGTGCCAATATTATCTATGCTGGGGGAAAAGAATTGTTGACATTAATTAATGACATACTAGATTTGAGTAAAATTGAATCTGGAAAAATGGAAGTTGTAACAGATCAGATTAATTTGCATGAGCTTGCACTTGAGGCCAAAAACAAATATAAGCACATGGCCGAAAGTAAAAACCTTGATTTTGTGGTGTTGGTTGATGAAAACGTGCCGAATAGGATACAAACCGACGGCCAGCGGGTAAAACAAATTGTCAATAATTTATTGAGTAATGCTATAAAATTCACGGAAAAAGGAAAGGTAACACTTCAGTTTACTAAAAAGGATAAAGATCACTTCAACATCATTGTTACTGATTCTGGGATTGGTATTCCAAAAGATAAACAACAACTTGTTTTTAATGCCTTTACCCAAGCCGATGGTGGAACAACTCGAAAGTATGGCGGAACTGGATTGGGGTTAACCATTACAAGTCAATTGTGCTCCTTATTGTCGGGTACCATACGTGTGAAAAGTGAAGAGAATAAAGGAGCTGAGTTTTGTGTTACGCTTCCAATATCAATTAATGATACGGTCACTAAACAAAACACATCATCGAAAATAGTAACGGAATTACCAGCAGCTTTAATCTCACTAAAAAATGACCATATATTAATCATCGAAGATGATCAAAAGTTTGCGGCTATTTTAAGTAAAGAAATAGTAAAATTAGGGTATCAGGTGTCCACAACGATCTTTGGTGTAGAAGGATTAGAATTGGCTAAACTTCATTTACCTGGGGCCATAATTCTAGACATGAATTTACCTGACATTTCAGGAGTAGCTGTACTTGATGCGTTAAAATCAGATGAAACGCTTAAAAGAATACCAGTTCATGTAATATCTGCAAGTAAGCATGAAGACTTCAAAGAAATGGACATAGTTCAGTTTATAACAAAACCAGTAGACATAAAATCGTTAAAATTAGCCTTGAAAAAAATTGGTAATCCCAAAAAAGAAGGGATTAAAAAAGTGTTACTGGTAGAAGATCATAATACGACAAGACAAACACTTAAGAAATTATTTAATTCTGAGCAGCTAGAAATCGTGGATGCAGGGTCTATTGCTGAAGCACAAAAGATTGTAGAAGGGAATGTTAAGTTAGATGGTGTTATACTAGATTTAACATTGCCTGACGGATCAGGGAAGGAACTTTTAACAATTCTTTACAATCAATATGGGATAGATATCCCCCAAATAATAGTCTATACGGGTAAAGATATGGGTGAAGAAGAAGTTGTTGAAATAAATCATTGGGCTAAAAGTATTATTATCAAGGGAGAGCGTTCAGAAAAAAGATTGCTGGAAGAAATCTCCTTGTTTTTGAATCACACACATAAAGTTGATACGCAAAAAGAGATGATTATTTCTAACAACAAATATGATATGTTTCTTGAAAAAACCATCTTGTTGGTTGATGATGATATGCGTAATGTTTTTGCTTTATCAAAAATGTTAGTGAATAAAGGAATGAAGGTAATCAAAGCAGCTAATGGTTTTAAAGCGTTGAATGAACTTGAAAAGGAAAACAATATTGAGATGGTACTTATGGATATTATGATGCCTGAAATGGATGGCTATGAGGCTATGCAGCGCATTAGAAAAATGGAGCAATATAAAAAACTACCCATCATAGCTTTAACAGCCAAAGCCATGAAAGACGATAAAGAAAAATGTATTAACGCAGGTGCTAACGATTATATGTCTAAACCTATAGATATCGAAAAGCTCTTTAATTTAATGAGGGTATGGATAACATAGAAAGTGACATAAAAACCAAATCATTTAAGGAATATCCTAAAATCTTATTGGTTGATGACAAAGAGGCAAATTTAATTGCTTTGAAAAAAGTATTTAAGAACGAGCAGGCACAATTAGTTTTTGCTAAAAGTGGAAATGAAGCATTGAAATTAATGCTAGAACATGAATTCGCATTAGCTCTACTTGACGTTCAAATGCCCGAAATGGATGGTTATGAGCTTGCTGAGATTATGCGGTCTGATGAAAATACGTCGTCTATTCCTATTATTTTTATTTCTGCCATATTTACCAATAAACTTAATGTTTTTAAGGGGTTTGAAATGGGTGCGTTTAGTTTTATAACAAAACCTTTTGAGCCTATTGTATTGCTAAATAAGGTGCAATTCTTTTTATCAAAATATTTAACCGAAAAAGCATTTGAAGATTCTAGGAACAAATACATGAACTTGTACAATAGTTCGCCTGACATGCTCCTTTCTATTGACTATAAAACAACCATCATCAAAGATTGTAATGCTACATTGTTGAAAAACTTAGGGTACAGTAGAGATGAAATTATCGGCACACAAGCTTTCAAGTTATGTGACAGAAGTTGTGTTGAAAAAGCAAAAACCTTATTCAAAAATTTTAAGGTAACAGATCCATCTTTAAATGACACGCTAGTTGTCAATACAAAAAGTGGTGCTAAAATTGATGTGCAAATGAAAGCAGAGGTAATCCTGGATGCAGACGGGCAAATAATTTGTTTTAACACCAGTTTAAGCGATGTTACAGAACTTACAAAAACCAAAAGTACGCTGCAAAAAACACTTTCTGATTTAGAAAGTTACCATGAAGAATTAAAACGTTTTGTGTTTCTTACAAGTCATGATTTGCAAGAACCACTGGTTACCGTGCAAAGTTTTATGGGACTTATTCAAGAAGAATATGATAGTGTGTTAGATGCCTCAGGTAAAGAATATATATTTTATTGTTTGACAGCTGCGAATAGAATGAAGCAAATGGTCACGGCATTATTAGAATATTTAAGAATTGGGCAAATAGAAGAATCCTCAAAGGTTGATTTAAAAGTTTCCACAAAAAAAATAATCAAAGATTTAAGCGAGACTATCCAGCAATCAGGTGCTATTGTAAATTTTGGGGATTTACCTGTAATGAATAGTAATGAAGAAGAAATGGAGCTTCTGTTTCACCACATCATTAGTAATGCAATAAAGTTCAAGCAGACTAACGTAAAACCAATCATTGATATTAATGCGGTAGAAGAGGATGAGTTCTGGAAATTCACGGTGACAGACAATGGCATAGGCATCGCTGAGAAGCAGATTGGAAAAGTTTTTCAAATGTTTAGGCAACTACATAAGCGAGGAAAGTATGATGGTATTGGGTCGGGCTTATCCATCTGTAAAAAAATAGTAGAAAAAAATGGAGGTAGAATATGGGTTGAATCGGAAGAGAATGTTGGCACCTCATTCATCTTCACATTACCTAAATAATAGCAACTGATTTAACTATTTTTTCAAGTAATAATTAAGCCAGCAGGCTTAAAATGATACTTATGCTAATTTTTCTACTTGATTAAAACTCCAAGCTTGAGGTTTGTCATTAAACAAAGGTTTTGTTTTTGCCCAAGTGTCAATGAAAAGTGACGAATGACGATAGTTTTCCAAATCATTTTCATGGTTCCACCAACTGTAGGTACTCAATACATTTGGTTGATTTGTATCTTGCAACAACTCTAACCTTAAGCAACCAGGAGCATTTCTAATTAAGCTTTTGCTTTCATGAAAAATGTTCAAAAATTCTTCAACAGCATCTGGTCTAAATGATAATTTAACTATTCTAACGATCATCAAATTCTATTCTAATTACATCATACGTTTTCATGCCAAACAATTGGCTTGCACCACCACCATGGCCTTTAGCGCCTTTGTTAATGGCAATCTCCAACAAACCATTTTCTGAAAAAATGGCTACAGCTTTAGCTTCTCCAACATCATTGTATTGCTTCGATATTTGGGTGATGTTGTATCCCGATTTGCCAAAAACAATCCTAAAAGGTCTTCCTTTTTGTTGGTTGTCAAATTCTTGTCGGGTAATATTTGAAATAAGATTTCCATAACGATCGATATGAATCACACTTCCTTTCAATAAATCTTCTGTTGCCGTTGGGAGCAGACCAAAAGTTCTTCGGTAATCCATGGTGCTAACTCCTAATTCTTCAATAGGTTTACCTAAGGACAAGAAAGTAGCTGCCTGTGCAAAAATAGTTTTGGTAGGAAATGATTGGCTGTGTGTTTGATTCATATTATTGAGGACAACAATGTGATCTGGTTCACGATCAAAAATCAAAGAGAACAATCCATTATCGGCACCTATAAAAAAATGTCCTTCATAAGATACTGCAATATGATTTGTTTGTTCGTCAGATTCAGGAAGGACACCTATGATATGCACTGTTCCTAATGGAAAGTCCTTAAAACAATGCTTTAGGGTAAAACCTGCGTATGAAATGTTAAATGGAGGAACTTCATGGGTAATATCAACAATAATTGCATTGGGATTACTACTAAGAATAGTGCCCTTTATAGCAGCTACGTAGTAGTCTGATGTCCCCATGTCTGAAATTAACGTGATTACTGCCATAAAGACTACAAAAAGTCGGTAATTATTAGATGGTAATTTATTACTTTGCAGCCAAAATTAAACAATTATCACGAACATCAACTTTAAGTTTAACAGCATAATATTAAGTTATTGAAAGAAAAATTAATCCAGATCAATGAAGTTAATTTGATTGACCTTTTTGGGGTGAACGAAGAAAAATTAATTTTATTAAAAAGCTATTTCCCTAAACTTAAAATTGTTGCAAGAGGAAATGAATTGAAACTCTATGGAGATGATGATCAGTTAGAAAGATTTGAATCGAAGATGCAGTTGATAATCAGTTACTTGATAAAAGCGGGTAGACTAGATAAAGCACATATTGAAGCCTTGATGTTGGACGACGGGATAGAGCTTTTAAAAGCTTCACAAAAAGACGATGTATTATTATTCGGAAATAAAGGCTTGAAAATTTCAGCGCGTACTCCAAATCAACAAAAAATAGTAGATGCAGTTGCTCAAAACGATATGGTGTTTGCTGTAGGCCCCGCCGGAACAGGGAAAACATACACGGCAGTAGCATTGGCGATTAAGGCACTTAAAAATAAAGAAGTAAAAAGAATAATACTGACCCGACCAGCAGTAGAAGCTGGAGAAAATTTAGGGTTTTTGCCAGGAGATTTAAAAGAAAAACTGGATCCATACATGCAACCACTATACGATGCTTTGTACGATATGTTGCCAGTGGAGAAGTTGATGGAATATATTGAACATCGGGTTATTGAAGTAGCCCCGTTGGCATTTATGAGAGGTAGAACATTGGATAAAGCATTCGTGATTTTAGATGAAGCACAAAATGCGACAGAAAGTCAAATGAAAATGTTTTTAACCCGAATGGGAAAAACAGCTAAATTTATTGTGACTGGAGATACCACGCAAATAGATTTGCCTAAGCATCAAAAGTCGGGCCTAATTAAAGCTTGCCAAGTATTGGATCAAGTAAAAGGAATATCGATTATAAAACTTACAGGGAAAGACATTATTCGTCATCCGTTGGTTGAGAAAGTAATAAACGCATTTGAAAACGAAAAAATATAATTTTGAAAACACTACTAGAAACCAACTTTAATTTCCCTAACCAAACTAAAGTGTATAAGGGTAAGGTTAGAGATGTTTATCACATTGGTGATGATTTGCTTGTGATGATTGCTACTGATCGTATTTCTGCTTTTGACGTAGTTCTTCCAAAAGGCATTCCGTTTAAAGGACAAGTGTTAAATCAATTGGCAGCAAGATTCTTATCACTAACGAGAGACATCGTTCCAAATTGGTTGGTAGAATCTCCAGATTCAAATGTGACAGTTGGTAAAAAGTGTGAACCTTTTAAAATAGAAATGGTCATCAGAGGATATTTAGCGGGTCATGCAGCAAGAGAATATGCTGCTGGTAAGCGTGAAATATGTGGCGTAAGTATGCCTGATGGTTTGAAAGAAAATGACAAATTACCAGAACCTATTATCACTCCAACAACAAAAGCAGATGTTGGTCATGATGAAGATATTTCAAGAGAAGAAATACTGAAACAAGGTTTAGTCTCTGAAGAAGATTACATCAAGTTAGAACAGTATACAAGAGCGCTATTCAAAAGAGGAGGTCAATTTGCTCATGCAAATGGATTGATTTTGGTAGACACAAAATATGAATTTGGAATGCATAATGGTGTAATTCATTTGATGGATGAAATACATACGCCAGATTCTTCTAGATATTTTTACCTTGAAGGATATCAGGAAAGACAAGATAACAATGAAAAGCAAAGACAATTGTCAAAAGAATTTGTGAGACAATGGCTTATTGAAAATGGCTTCCAAGGAAAAGAGGGTCAAGTAATTCCTGCAATGGAGTCAGGTTTCATAGGAACTGTAAGTAAAAGATATATTGAATTATATGAAAATATATCAGGGCAAATATTTGTTAAAGGTAATGTGACTGATATTCAGAATCGGATTGAGGAAAATGTGTTACGTTGTTTAAGAGAGCTTTAATAAAGCGTTGAATCAGCATGTGATTAATAATTGAAAATAAAAACTTGAAAATGATTATGGGATTATTACAAGATAAAGTTGCCATTATTACTGGTGGATCAAGAGGTATTGGTAAAGGGATATGTGAGCGGTTTATTGCTGAAGGTGCAATCGTTGTATTTTCATATGTGTCGTCCGATGAAAAAGCACGAGCACTTGAGCTAGAGTTAATGGCCAATGGTGGAGTTGCAAAAGGATTTAAATCGAATGCAGCTGACTTTACCGCTTCTCAGGAAATGGTTGACGCTGTCGTTGAGCAATTTGGAAGAGTAGATGTGTTGGTAAACAATGCGGGTATCACACGTGACACCTTACTTATGCGTATGAGTGAAGAACAATGGGACGAAGTAATGAACATTAACTTAAAGTCTGTGTTCAACATGACCAAGGCAGTGCAGCGTACTATGTTGAAGCAACGATCTGGTTCTATCATTAACATGAGCTCAGTAGTTGGTGTTAAAGGAAATGCAGGGCAAGCTAACTACGCAGCTTCAAAAGCAGGAATTATTGGATTCACAAAATCAGTTGCTTTAGAGTTAGGATCTCGAAATATAAGAAGCAACGCTATTGCGCCAGGGTTTATTGAAACAGAAATGACAGGAGCACTTGATGAAAAAGTAGTGCAAGAATGGAGAAACACCATTCCACTAAAAAGAGGAGGAAACACAGTTGATGTTGCCAATGCATGTGTCTTTTTAGGCTCTGATATGAGCGGCTACATCACGGGTCAAACCTTACATGTTTGTGGTGGGATGTTAACTTAATCTATTCAATACTTGTTGAGCAAAACAGTTTCATGAAACATTAAGTGTTCTGTTGATTCGTGTTTTTTTAGCAAGAGAGTTACATTACTTTTAAGTACTTTCACAAGGCCACCAAATTTATAGGGTGGCCTTAATTTTTTTGAGAATATGCAGTTTTTATCAGGTAGTTGGTGGCTAGTACTAATTGGACTATTGCTTTTAGGAGTGAGCTATTTCATCATGGTTTGGAAATCTTCCAATGAAGTAAGTAAGTCGGTTAAATATACTGTATGGATTCTAAGACTTCTATCAACGCTTATTTTGTTATTGTTCTTGGCACAGCCATATTTTTCAATTACATCCAAAGAAATTCAAAAACCTGTTTTGTTTGTTGCTTTTGATTACTCTGAATCAATGAAGCCATTTGCAGAACAAGTTGATCAATTGAAAAATAGATTTGATAATGGTGATAATGAAATCATTCAAAAATACGATGTGCAATTATTGTCATTTGGAAATGTAACAAAACCCTACAATACACAATATAGCAAAAGCACAAACTATGCTGCCATCAATAGCTATGTTCAAACAACAAAATCTGATGAATACACGCAGCTATTGATTGTTACTGATGGGATTTATAATCAAGGACAAAATCCATTGCACATGCAATCTTGGAACTATCCGGTTCATACGATAGCCATAGGAGATACTACCATAAAAAAAGATGTGGCTATTCAAGAAGTCCGCAGCAATAAAACGGTGTTCAAAGGAAATGAGGTGCCAGTTGTTGTGACCATTGGTTCTCAATTGTTGAAAGGTGTAAAAGCAACTGTTGCCATAAGTGAAAAAGGAAAGAACCTATTTTCAGAATCATTTACCATACAAACAAATGATGAGGTAACTGAAATTCTTGCTATGATTGATTTGACCGAAATCGGTATTCATTCATTGAGTGTATCTGTTTCTGTTAACGAAAACGAACCGAAAAAAAATAACAAGACGACCGTTTATGTTAAGGTTCAAGATACCAAAAAGAAAATAATTTGTATCGCCGAAGCACCACATCCTGATGTGCGAATGCTGTTAAATGCATGGTCAAAAACACCTGAGTATGATGTGCAAGTTCGTTACGGATTTGAAAATGTAAATGCCAAAGATTTTAAAAAAATTGACCTAATCGTATTGCACAAACCAACAAATGCTACGAAATTAAAGTATAATGAATTCATTGATAAAAACCCAACATGGTGGATTACAGGGAGTAGTGTAGACCGCCCTTTGTGGAAGAATTTCAAGACAGGTGTGTTACTAAATACGGCAAACAGTCAAACCAATATGGTTAGTTTTTCATGGAACTCGGCGGTTAACTTGTTCAATATGCAAAGCGAATGGGTGAATGACTTGAACAATGCTGCGCCCATTGAAGTGCCTTTTGGTAAATATTCGGTACAAGCAGGAATAGACGTTTTGGTACATCAACAAATAGGTAGTGTGCCGACAACATACCCGCTTTTATCCATAGATGTTAAGCATAAAATAAAAAAGGGAATATGGATAGGCGAGGGATACTGGAAATGGCAACTCAATACATTCAATGTTGAACAAGAAAAAAGTGCGTGTGAGCAATTAGTACTTCAATTTACCAGATTGATGCTCACAAAAGAAAACAAAGAGCCATTGGTTTGTTACTCACCCCAAAGTATCTTAGAAGGAGAAAATTGGAAGCTTACGGCAAATGTTTTTAACGCTAATTTTGAACCAAGTAGCGAGGCAAGAGTAACATTATCCATTAAAGATTCTATGGGTGTACCTTTCAGTTTTGACCCAATAATAGTTGGCAACGATTATAATTTTTTAGTCAAAGGACTTTATGCTGGAGATTACACCTATGAAGTGACTTCAGTTTTAAATAAAGAAGAATCAATAATAAAAGGAAAATTATTGGTAAAAAGCATCAACCTAGAACAGTTTAACTCGCGCGCAAATTTTGGACTGTTAAGAAAGTGGAGTGCCCAAACCAATGGTTTGCATGCAACTTCCAATACAACTGATAGCTTACTCAGTCAATTAATAAAAACAGCTCCGCCAAGTATCATATTGGAACAGAAGAAACAAAAAAGTATTTTGGAGTTGTGGTGGTTACTGTTTATTCCAGTTGTTTTTTTGGGAGCAGAGTGGTTTATTAGGAAACGAAGCGGGATGGTTTAGTAGTTAAGAGGTATCGGAGCCTGTCTCGATTTCTCAGGAAGTCAGGTTTAAGGTATTAGGTTTCAGAGCTTGTCCCGTTTTCTCGGGATTTCAGCTTAAAGGTTAAGGGAATTAGGTAAATGTGTCGGGATTTCAGGAAAAAATTAGGTTAACGGGCAATTTTAAATTAATTTTTTGCTAATTGCTAATTGCTAATTGCTAATTGCTAATTGCTAATTGCTAATTGCTAATTGCTAATTGCTAATTGCTAATTGCTAACTACTAACTACCTTTCCTGTTAAAGCTGACTTTCGTATCTAACGAATTTTATAGGGTTGTTTTTATTGTTGTATGTAATCACGTTGTACAAGTCTCCGTCTTCGGAGTAGTCTCTAGTTTGACGCTCTATAATGCCGTCGTTGTCATTAGGTTCATGTTTTATGAATTCAGTCATTAAACCACTTACGTATTCATAAGAAATACGCTCTATGATTCTTTCTACCTCATTGTATAAGATAGACGCTGTTTTCAATTTTTCAGGGTTATAAACATCTTTTCGTTTTGTTACTTCAGATTTAGAAATTCGTTTTTCAAATTGAAGCGTATTGCCATGTCTATCTTTTTCTTCCCAATTGCAAATTTCAGTTTCTATTTTGGCTCTCACCAATTTCCCTGCCTTGTTACAAGCGTATGTCCAAACAGAAATAGTGTCGTTTGTGGAGTTGCACAAATATGTATGCCACAAATCATCATTTTGTTTGTAGTCGAAGCGCCATTTATGTTCAATTAAACTACCACCTTCTTTGTATTGAATGTGCTCTTGTATTTGTCCTTGAGCATTGTACCATGTAGTCTGTTTTTTTATCAATTTCCCTTTCTCATAATCCAATCGACTAATTGGTAGGCCAAAATGATTATAGCTAATTTGAGATCGTTTTAATTCTTTTTCGCTCGGAGAAACAGTAGTTGATAGTATTAACTGACCTTCACTATTGTATTCATTAGTTGTTGTGTTAATCTTATTGCCATTGCTGGCAAAGCGTGTAACACTCTCAATTTGATTAGCGCTAAAAGCCACAATGCTCGATGAGGAAGGCTCGTCTTCTTTTTCCTTTTCAGAGATTTTCATCCAAGTAGCGCCTTTCGATAGTGCACTAATCATCACATTTTGATGCTCGAAGATAGGACCATACAATTCTGGTGTCTGTGCCTGAGCAATGTTTACCAATAAAATTTGAATAGCAAGAAGTAGATATTTCATCGTTGTAATTTTTTCAAGGTGAAGTAACTAAAATATTTGGGCAAAAAAAAGCCTTCCGTAAAGGAAGGCTTAAATTTAATATAGGATGAGTCAAATAAATAATTTTATTTGCTATAAGTTCTTTTTTCTTTGATACGTGCTGCTTTACCAGTTCTTTCACGTAGGTAATAGATTCTCGCTCTTCTTACCATACCAACTTTAGTCACTTCAATCTTGTCGATTAATGGAGAACAAACTGGGATGATACGCTCAACACCAATGTTGCCAGACATTTTTCGAACAGTAAAAGTTTCCGTAGTACCATTTCCACGACGTTGAAGAACAACACCTTGAAATTGCTGAATACGCTCTTTGTTACCTTCTTTAATCTTATAATGAACGTTTACAGTGTCACCAGCTTTAAAAGTTGGCATTTCGTTGACTGTGTTTAGTTCTTTCTCGAGTTCTTTAATAAAATTCATTGCTTATATGTATTCGAAAAAATTGTTCTTTTTACCTTGATTTTGGGGTGCAATATTACGGATAATTATTTGATTGCACGCAACTATTTTAAAAATATTATTTCAATAAATCAGGCCTTCTTGTTTTTGTTCTTTCCATTGATTGATCATGTCTCCATTGCTCCACCTTCTTTGGGTCGCCTGACAACAATATTTCGGGTACTACCAAACCTTTAAATTCGTGCGGCCTGGTATACACTGGAGGGGCTAATAAATCATCTTGAAAACTATCACTCAACGCAGATGTTTCGTCATTCAATACTCCAGGTATTAATCTTACAACACTATCAATGACAACAGAAGCTGCTAATTCGCCACCTGTCAATACAAAATCACCAATGCTTATTTCTTTGGTAATGTATAAGTCCCTTAAACGTTGGTCTACACCTTTGTAATGTCCGCATAAGATGAGTAAGTTTTTGGCAGTACTCATGGTATTACACATGCTTTGGTTTAATGTGACGCCATCTGGTGTCATATAGATGATATCGTCGTAGGTTCGTTGCTCTTTGAGGGTTTCTATGGCATCAGCTATGGGTTGGCAAGTCATCACCATTCCAGCACCACCACCGTATGCGTAGTCGTCAATGCTTTTTTGTTTTTGAGTACTAAAATCTCTAATATCATGTATGTGAATGCTAAGTAGATTTTTTTGTTGAGCACGTTTTAAAATGGACTCACTTAGTGGTCCTGTAAACAAGTTTGGAAGAGCGGTGAGAATATCTATGCGCATGAAGTCTTTGTTGAGCTGCGAAAATACCTATTTTTGAGGAGTTAACTAAAAATGATAGTTGTCGAATGATTTTATGTTTTGGCAGCATTATTGCGTATCATTCAAAAAAAACACCATGATGAATAAAGGAATTTTATTGGCTATTTGTATTTATTTGATCCCAATGCTTGCTCAAGCTCAAGAAAAAAATGAATTTGAAGATTTGTTACTACTTTTTGTTGACGAGAAATATGATAAGTGCATGCAAAAAGCAGAAAAATATACACTAAAAGATAATACCAAAAGAGAACCCATGCCTTACTTGTACATTGCCATGTGTATGTTCGAGATTTCAAGGGTAGAAGAGGCTGAAGAAGACAATCCGAGAGCATTTAAAGATGCGCTTTCGTATTCTTACAAGTATGTAAGGAAAGATAAGAATATGTTGTATTTTGATGACAACGCCGACTTCTTTGCAAGCTTGCGTATAGAAGCAATGCTAAAAGCTGAAAATCAGTTAGCAGAAGAGAAATACTCGCGGGCTAAATATTATTATCGTGCGCTAGCTAAAATAGACCCCAAAGACCCAAGTGCTTTGTTTATGCAAGCTTACTGCGAGTTGCGCTCTAACGCTACCAGAGATGCCATGAATAACTTTAATATGGCTATGGAGTATTACCTAGCCTTAAGTTCGTTGTATGTTCTGACTAGGGAACAACAAGCTTTAATGTCGCATGGCTTTACTACGTACGCTAAGTTTTTGATTGATGAAGGGCGTTCCGACTCGGCTTTTTCAACCTTAGATTATGGGAAAAAATTGTTTTTAGATGATAAGCAATTTATGGATAAATACGAGGAATTGAAAAGTAATTAAGACTTGGGCTTTGATACCCAAAGGAGTAAAACGGGTAAAAGGATTAGGTCACACAAAACAGCAAAAAGTAGTGTGAGACTAATAAGAACACCAATGTAAAAAGTACTCATAAAGGAAGAAAAGATGAGCGTCCAAAATCCGGCACATAAAATAATGCTGGTTATAAGAATTGCTTTCCCAGTATACAAATACGTGCTTTTTAATGCATACAACCTGGTTTTCCCCTTGCCCAATTCTAGTTTGTACCGACTCAAGAAATGAATGGTATCATCTACCGCAATACCAAATGCGATGGTGAAAATGAGAGAGGTAGAAATTTTTAAATCAATACCAACGTATCCCATCACTCCAGCTATTAAAATTAAAGGAAGGATATTAGGTATAATAGCGATAAATACATAAGAAAAGGATTTAAATAAGATACCGATAATGATGGCAATTAGCCCAAAAGCTATCAGTAATCCTACCATCATATTCTTAGATAACAGTTCATTGTTTCTGTCAATTAAATTAGCCATTCCCGTGACGTTGAGGTTAAATTTTTTGGAAGCGGGTAATGTTTGCCAAAACTGAATGAGTTCTTTGTTCTTTACACTAAAAACCTTCCCCCCATAGTCTGTTACTCTTGCAGAGAATCTTATTTTAGTGTTTTCTAGATCGATTAATTTGTCAAGTTTGCCAGATTTTGTGAGTCTACTCAGGATTTTTTTGATTTTTATCCAATCGTTTCTTTCTGGTTTTTTTTGAAAGCCAACCAATCCTTCATGTATTGCCTGGTTCATTTCTCGTGCAATTGTAGGTAGGCCCATGACTGTTTTTATCTCATATGACTTGATTAAATAACTTTCTAATAGAAACAAATCTTGCATCAAGTCATAGGTCAATTCGAGCTTATTATCTTTTTTACCAATAAGGGCTATTTCAAAGGGTCTTACTCCGTCAAATGTTTTCTCAAAAAATCTATATTCTTGTTTTATAGGATCATTCTCGTTCAGGTCTTCCAGTAAAAAATTGTTTACTTGAACATTTGATAATCCAATACTAGCAACTCCAATAATTACAAGCGTTCCGGTAATAATTGTTTTGGGGTGTTTGATAACCCA
>JBLIDJ010000052.1:0-17636 GCA_047634195.1 Flavobacteriales bacterium | reverse complement strand
TTTGCTCAGCAGCACAACTAATAGACACGGTGGTCATTTCAATAGCTTTAATTCTGGGTCAGGAAGTTTTGGCGGAGGTAGCTCTGGCGGATTTGGTGGATTTGGAGGCGGTAGCTTTGGTGGCGGAGGTGCTGGCGGAAGTTGGTAATACTGTATTTTAAATTTGGCTTGTTGTTTTTGTTGTGTTACACCATGTATCTCATGGTAAAAAAAACACGGTTTAACGACCTGCTTTTTGATCTAAAATTACCTACTGAAACTATCCTACAGTTTATTAGAAAGAAAATAGCCTTAATGGAAAAAAGGAAAGATGCTTCATCCATTAAAGTAACGTACAAAATAGGGAAGGTGCTTGCCCAAAAAACGGACGTCGAACGCAAGTATCAGTCTATCAACACCATTACTCTCGCTTATTATTTCAAGCAATACAAAAAACGTTTTTGCGGTTTTCAGCAATCTGATTTGGGACTAAAAACATTAATGATTTGGTCGGGAGTAGGAGGCTTTGTTGCTTTTTCGGCCTTGATTTATGACTACGGTTTTCAGAATGATTTGTCTAATCAAGAAATTTACCCTTTGGTGTTGTTGTCGAGCTTGCTGCTATTTATTGTCCCTGTTTGTTTTAGCCTCATTTGGACATTTGGCTTGTATGCATGGTTTGGCTTATTGAAATGGATTTATTTTATGCTAGGCAGTCGAACAGGGGTATTTCATGTCGTACAACAACACGTAGAAGAACATTTGATTGCCTTTAAACCAGGCGGAAGAAATACACATATTACATTTAGTGGATTAAATAAATAACACAATGGCAAAATTTGGAAAGTGGCTTGGAGCTGGATTAGGATGGGCATTTGGTGGTCCTTTAGGGGCAATGTTTGGTTACGGACTAGGTTCCTTGTTAGATAAAAGCAAAGATTCGGCTAAGAAAGGTAATCAAGGAGAAAGATATCATACAGGAGCAGGAGATTTTAACAGGGCTTTGCTGGTGTTGGCTGCAGCAGTCATGAAATCGGATGGTAAGATTTTGAAATCAGAGCTTGATTTTGTGAAGACCTTCTTAAGAAAACAATTTACTGAAACCCAAACGCAAGAAATGATACTTGCCTTAAGGGATATTCTAAAACAAGATATTCCGGTAGCACAAGTGTGCCAGCAAATTAGGTACAACATGCAACATGCCATGCGTTTGCAGTTGCTTCATTTTCTGTTTGGCATATCACAAGCCGATGGCGAAGTACATCCTTCCGAATTGCATGTCTTAGAGCAAATTGGGATTGGTTTGGGCATTTCTCAAAAAGACTTTGAGAGCATCAAGGCAATGTTCTACAAAATGACTGAAAGCAGTTACAAAATTCTTGAAATTGATAAATCGGCAACTGATGCAGAAGTGAAAAAAGCATACCGAAAAATGGCTATCAAATATCACCCCGACAAAGTAGCAGAACTAGGAGAAGAACACGTAAATGCCGCCAAAGAAAAATTCTTGAAAGTACAAGAGGCTTACGAAACGATTAAAAAAGACAGAGGGATTAAGTAGGGGATTAGGTTTATGGTATTAGTCATTAGTATTCAGTATGTCAGTAATTAGACGATAGTAGTTAGTATCCCGAATTGTTATCGGAACTGATTTTCAAGCTTCCCAACTTGATAAACCAATTCAACATTCATCATTAAAAATTTAACATTCCTTGAGCCTTCTTCTCGGTAGGCACTGCAACTAGGTGTGACAACCCCAGATACATCCCGAAGGATAATCATGTTTCACCCAATTCAAAATTCAATATTAACAATTTAACATTACTAAAACCTTTACGCCTCACAACCCGAATACCTTGACATCGCTCATTACAAGTAATCGGGGCAAGCCCTGAAACCTACTGAAAGCATGGGTTTATTTCTTCCACTGCGTTACAAAAGGAATGATGAACTATTGGCATTGCACCTTCTTGAGCCGAGCCTTGAATTGAGCGTAGTCGAGATTTTCAAACCCATTCAAAATTCAACATTCAAAAATGAAATATGCTCAGGGAGCGGTTCTTTTCACAATTGATGGAAAATGATTTTCTAGTTATTCAACATTTATAATTAAAAATTCAACATTACTAAAAGCCTGCCAACGAAGAAGGATGAAATGCTTGGCGTTTCAATAATCTTTAACCCAGTATCAACAACGAAGTATAAGCGAATAGTGAATATTTGGATCATTAAGGGTGGGGTAATCAGTGATAGCACTCCAATAAGCAATCACTTTTTCTTTTTAAAGGATGCTTTTTTCTGTATGAAACACTTAAATTTGGGGACATGATCACATAATAAATCAGTACCCGTCATGCTAAACCCACGAATTACCAAGCATTTGCTTGCCTTTTGTTTCATTATCATAGGATTTCAACCTTTACATGTTTTTTCACAAGGTAATTCATGTGCCGACGCAGTTAATATTGGCGGATTACCCTACAATACTCCTTTGTTAAACAACCCAACAACCTGTGGTGCTGGCAACAACTATACGCGTACCGAACGATGCGGTAATTACTACATGGATGGCGAAGAGTATATGTTCGAATTTATTCCTGCCGCTGGCGTAAACTGTATTAATGTTCAATTAGATGCAGCCGCAACAAACATAGATGTGCCAACGGCATTGTTTATTACCAAAGGCTGCCCAGACGACCCTCTTGGTGAATGTATTGCCCAATTCGTGAATACCGTAATCGATAACACACCAAAACCTTCTACCCTTAACAATGTTAATGTAACACCTGGCGAAACATATTACATACAAGTAAGTGCTCGATTTGATTGTTATGAATTTACCTTAGCTGTTTCCGAAGGGAATGGCTGCGCGCCAACACCCACTGGGTTCGATTGTAATGCAGCAGAAGTAATACCCGCAATGCCATTTGTTGCTAACAACACTACTTGTGGAAAATCCGATTATTTTAAAGAAGGTAATTTTTGCAGTAGTACCGTCTATTGGGATGGACCACAATACGTGCTGGAGTACACTCCTACTACCAACGAATGTATAGAAGTAAGTGGTCGTGCTACCGATCAAACAGTACGGATGAGTTTAAACGAAGGCTGTCCTACATATTCGAATACTAATTGCAACGATGCAGATTATTATTATACGAGTTTTGACAGAACAAATTATTACACCTTAACAGCTAACATTACCTACTATTTTGTTTTTTCAACAACAGGTTCGCTTCCTGGTTGTAGTGGTTATGACTTAACTTTTTCATCCATTAGCAGCTCCGGCTCAGTCTGTAGCAATGCCATTGAAATAGACAGCACTTTTTTTTCCTTACCATTTCAAACCACACGCTGTAAAGGGGATGATTACAATAGCGGTGATGGTTGTGCTAGTTGGTTTTTTGCTTACGAAGAAGTTATGTTTAAGTACGAATCTAAGGGAATGGAATGTATTTCTGTAAGCGCTAATAATTTAAGCTACTATGGAGGACTATTTATGTTAGATGCCTGTCCAGATGACCCTGCTGCAAATTGCCTTGGATTTGATGTAGGAAGATATAATACTGGATTTGAATACACCATAACTAATCCCGGCACCTATTATTTTATGGTAGGAGCACGATATAATGTTTCCGTAGATTTTGATTTCCTCTTTAATTCATCGCCAATAGATCTGTTAGGGGTGGTGTGCGAGACAGCTCATTCTTTACCTAGCGCTACTTCTGTTTCTGCTCCAGGCATTTCTACTTCTTGTAAGGCTAACGATTATAATAGAACCATGTCAGCATGTGATATTGATTTGTATGCTGGAAGTGAATATGTATTAACCTATTTAGCGCCAATTACTTTTTGTGGAAGCATCATAGGTAAAAACACTTTCGGCAATGGTGGAATAGTTGTCCTTGATGGCTGTCCAAATGACTCTGCTGCAACTTGTTTTGGAGGTACTGCATGTGAAGTGAATTGCGATAGCATATTTATTGATATGACATTTCAGGCAGGACAAACCTACTACATTGTTGTTGGAGCTTCTCAAGGTGAAACTTTTTTTGGTTGTGATTTAGAAATTAGAAAGTCATTTGATAATCTAGATGTTTGTGCACCTTGCGATGGTGAAGGTGTAGCATGTGTTGAGTGTTATAATTCTGATTTTGAAACAGGAACCCTGGCTAATTGGACAGGTACATACGGTACCTATGGTAATCCTGAACAAAATAACGGATTGCTATTTGACTATAACAATGCTCCAGATTCTCGTCATACCATAATGAATGCGGGAGGATACGACCCAATTGTTGGCCCACAACTAAAAACAACATCTCCAGAAGGCGGACGATACGCTGTTAGGTTAGGAAATAGTGCTGCCGATAAACAAGCTGAAACTATTACCTATAAAATGAATGTCACGCCAGATAATACCATGTTCTTGTATTATCATGCAGTCGTATTAGAAGACCCTGCTAATCATGCTCCTGGCGATCAACCCTTTTTCAGTATTAATATGAAAGACCAAGCTGGCAATGAAGTTGGTTGTGTTAAATACGAAGTTCGTTCATCAGACCCCGATGCTTCATTTATTGATAGAGGGACGTTTGTTTGGAAAGATTGGACATTAGCGGTTGTACCTTTAGATCCATACATCGGGCAAGTCATTGATATCACCTTCATGACAAAAGACTGCAATTTAGGAGCACATCATGGATATGCATATATAGATGCCTTTTGTGGTAACATCAAAATAGAACCTTCTAACGAAGTGTTATGTTCAGGTGACCCCATTGTATTAGAAGCACCTGTTGGTTTTAAAGATTACTTGTGGAATACCGGCGAAACTACACAGTCGATAACCGTAAATACCGGTGGGACATATACGGTTGATGTAGCTGGATATGGAGGTGCTTGTAGTGCAACCTTCACCATTTTTGTAGATGAATTTAATTATCCAACTCCCGACTTTACAAATCCTGCGCTAGTTTGCGGAGATGACCTTGCGCAGTTCACAGATGTATCAGTTTCAAACGACACCACCGACATTGTAACTTGGCTTTGGGATTTTGGCGATGGTATAAATGACACCCTTCAAAACCCAACACATCAATACGGCAAAGCTGGAATCTATAATGTTCAATTGGTTATTGAAACTTCTATGGGATGCGAAGACACCGTTGTGAAACAAATTAAGTACAGTAACCCTAAACTGTTGGTTGATTCTATTTTCCATCCCTTGTGTTATGCCGACTCAACTGGTTACATAAAACTATTAACCGATAGTGGGATTTCACCTTACGTGCTTACTGTTAATGGTTTAGATGAAGGAGTAAGCACCTTCGATTCGTTACCTGCCGATATTTATCTTTTTAATTTAACGGATGATTATGGTTGTGCTACTGACACTACATTTGAAATCATTCAACCTGACTTATTAACCATTGACACCACCATTACCAACCTAAGGTGTTTTAAAGAAAATGATGGTAGCATTGAAATATTTACCACCGGAGGAACAGCACCCTATCTATTTAATCTTGATGGTTTGCCATTTCAAGTGGATAGTGTATTTGATAATTTAGAGGCAGAAACCTTTGATGTAATTGTTCAGGATTTAAACTTATGTGCTAAATCATTAGAGATTGCAGTAACACAACCTGACAGCCTTGAGTTTACATACATCACCACTAATGTCGATTGTTATGGCGATTCAACAGGTAGTATTGTCATTGCTCCAATGGGCGGAACAGGCCCTTACACTTATGGCGTGGACACTTTAACACTGCAGTCGGATAGCATTTTAATCTATTTAAAAGCAATAAACTATACCCTTTACACCCAAGACGACAGTGGATGTGTAGCTCAAATGCCCCAATTAATTACACAACCCGATTCCATATTATTGACCATAAACAACATTACCAATTCAAGTTGTAGCCAAGCTACAGGAACTTTTGATGTGTCTACTATTGGAGGTACTCCACCTTATCAATTTCAATTGGATGGTAATCCTTTTCAATTAGATAGTAATTTCTCTGCGGTTTCGGCTGGCAATCATACCTTAAGTGTAACAGATACTAACAATTGTGGTCCGTTTATTCAAAACCTGATCATACCAAGCGACAACGCTGTAATTATTACCAATATTAACACTACGTGCGACTTAGCAACGTCGAGTTATCAAATTGAAGTTACGGTAGCTAACGGAGATCCGAGCACTTATGCGGTTAACGAAATTGCACCATTAGTTGCTGGAACATGGATTTCAGCCAATACTTGGTTGAGTAATCCCATTGGGAGTAATGTTGCCTACGATTTTTATTTTACCGACGTTAATGGTTGTGCCCCAGCACGAGCAAATGGTGTCATAGAATGTGAATGTAAAGCGGATGCAGGTAGTTTTGCATACACTGACACGGTTTACTTCTGTGACAAGAATATCGAAACTTTTAACCATAACAACAACCATTTCTTAGAAAGTGATGAAAGCCTAATTTTTGTGTTACACGATGGCAGTACACTACCATTGGGTAACATCATTGACCAAAACAATACATCTACATTCGACTTAACAGGCTTGAATTTTAACACTACTTATTACTTAGTTGCTATTGCAGGGGAAACAAGTGGGAGCAGTGTTAACTTAAATGATATTTGTTTGGATTACAGTGAGCAAGTTCCTTTTATTACTTACCCCCCGTTGCAATTTAGTGCTACCACGGCCGATCAAGTGGTTTGCCCAGGCGACAGTGTAACCCTTCAATTAAACACACTAGGTCAAGCACCGTTTACGGTGGATTACACGGTTAACGGAGTTAATAATGGTGTATCGTATTCAAGTATCAATAACAACATTACCTTACCTATTTACAATCAAACCAATGTTGTATTTACGCAGGTTGATGATTATTTTAACTCGCCTTGTTTGTTAAATCCAAACACTGCGTTCGTATTTGATGTATTCGACAGTTTAGTGGTTAGCAATGTGTCTTTTGATTGCAATAGCACTAATACCCAATATCAAGTAAGTTTTGATATTACGGGTGGAGATCCAGCAACATACATTGTTAATGGAACAACCGCTGCTGCAACATTTACGAGTAGTTGGATAAACAATGGAACACCATACAACTTTGTAGTTGATGATGTTAATAATTGTAATCTAATCACCATTTCAGGAAATCATGTATGTAACTGTAGCAGTAATGCAGGTAGCTTAGATGTAACACCACAAACGGCTTGTACTAGTGATGTTATTTCCATCACTCACAACAACGACCAAACCTTAGATGGTGATGATGCCTTGTATTTTGTTTTACATAACAGCAATACAGGATTGGGTACTATTTCCGCATGGAACAACTCCCCAAGCTTTGGTTTTCAAGCAGGAATGATAGCTGGCCAAACCTATTACATAACTGCAGTAGTCGGAAACGACTTAGGAACTACCATCGACCTATATGACCGATGTTTATCTGTTGTCAGTTATACTCCAGTCTTGTTTCACGATAGTCCTCAGTTAACCGTAAATGTTCCGACGCAAATTTGCCAAGGCGACAGCATTTTAATTTCGATTGCGGCTTCTGGTAGTTTTGGAAACTATACTTTTAACTACGCTGTAAATGGAAACAATAAGACAAAAACGCTTGTTAACGGAAACAATAGCTTTTATGAGACCATAAATAACAATACAACGATTACTTTAATAGATGTTAGTAACAGTAGTAGCCCGAATTGCATTAATAATTTGGGGACAACTTACAACGTTATAGCCTTAGACGCTCCTACTGCAGTTGTATCAGACATTACCTGCAACAATACAGCAACTCGATATACCGTAACGTTAAACATTACTGGCGGCGATGCATCAAGCTATTTAGTTAATGGCGTTGCCTCCGGCACACAATATACTTCGGCAGAAATAGTAAGTGGTAACACCTACAATTTTGTAATAAGCGATGTTAATAACTGCAACCTGCAAACGATAACAGGCTCGCACACGTGCCCTTGTATTACACAATTAAGTGGGTTTGACACTACTCAAGCTTTTGCTTGTAGTGCTGACACAGTAATTGCCACGGCACCGAGTAACGTTGTGCTTGATGGAAACGATATTTTAGCATATCTTACGTCAACTAGCTTAACGCCAGCAATTGGTAATATTATTGAGTGGCTGAACACACCGCTTGTAAATTACAGTGGCTCATACAATCTTGGAAATACATATTACTTATTTGCTGTCGCAGGTAATCCTTCTTTAATAAACTTAGTAGACCTTGATAATAATTGCACGCAATTAAGCAATCCAAAGCCATTTGAGTTTATACCAATGCCAGATGTTTTTAAAGACACTGATTTAGATTTATGCTTTGGTGACAGCCTAAACATAAACCTCTATTTTTCAGGGGAAGCACCATTTGAACTCAATTTAGATTACAATGGAAGTGCGATGACAATTTTTAGCAACGACACTACTTATCCGTTAAGATTTCTACCTAAACAAAACGATCAAATAACATACATGACGCTCACATCGCAAGGGAAAGCAACATGTACAAGTAATATTAACTATACGCTACCAATTTACATAGCTGATGAGATTACAGCCACTTTTGATATTGTTGATTTACTTTGTCATGATGCAACTAATGGAAGCATTACACCAACCATTATGGGTGGATTTGGCATGTATTCAAATCAATGGGAATCAGGAAGTAATGTAGTTTCTAACAACTACAGCTTAACCAATACTATTGGAGGTAACTATACCCTTTTAGTAACAGACCAGCGAGGATGTTACAACACCTTTTATGAAACTATTAACACACCACCACCATTTGTTATTGACTACTTAGCGATAATAAATGAGCTTTGTTATCAAGATTACACAGGGAAAATATATGTTGAAGCACCTGGTTCTGTAGAAAATGACTTATATAGTCCATCTATTACAGCAACTACCTTCGACAGTTTATTTGTCAATCTTAGTTATGCATCCAATACCAATATGTACAACATTACTGCTACCAATGCCAATGGTTGTATAACGGATACAACCATACTCATTGAAGGATTAACACCTGTTGAAGTTGAGTTTGATGCTCCAACCAGCACTTTATGTCCTGATGATCTGGTAACCTTGCTTGCAATTGGTTCTGGTGGTGTCGGAAACTACACCTACCTATGGAATAGTGCTGTCAACGATTCAAATTTCACTATTCAAGCAAACACCGAAACAGTTGTTACTATCCAAGTTGAAGATGGTAACCTTTGTAAATCACCTGAAAAAGAATTTGTACTTCGTTACTTCAAACTACTCGAAACAGAAATCATGGCTAGCGATCAGATTGTTTGCTTAGGCGATGAAGTAAGCGTGGAGGTAAGCCCAAGTTTTGGTGATTTTAACTACACTTTTCAATGGAGTATTAACGGAACAACAATAGCCGATACGACCGATACCATTACTATTTACCCAACTTCGCAAAACATAGTTGATGTGGTGGTTACTGATGGTTGTATGCAAACATCAACTGAATCGAGTCTCATTGATGTTTCTTCTCCGGTAGAATTTAATATTACACCAGAAACACAACATTATTGTGGTTCAAACATGGCTACCTTTCAATTAAACATTACTAGTGGTAGTTTAACCAATTGTCAATGGAATTTTGGGGATGGAAGCACCAAAAAAGTGTGTGGCAATACCATGGATCATTATTACTTTAAGGCAGGATTATATGATGTTAAATTTTCTGCTACCGATAATTATGGTTGCGAATACAACACTTCAATACCAAAAGCAGTTCAAATAAATCCCCAATCGATTGCAGACTTTAAGGTAGCTCCAAACCTAGTTACTGACCTCGATAATTATGTGGAGATAATTGATGAAAGTATGCTAGGCGAAACGGTAAGTTGGATTGTAAACAATGAGCCGTGGAACCATACTAACTACCTGGTTTTAGATAGAACTTTTGATAAATATGTTATTACACAAACGACCACAACTTCATTCGATTGTAACGATAGCATAACAAAAGTGTTACCAATAAAACCAATATTACGTGTATTTATACCCAATAGCTTTACTCCCAATAAAGATGACATTAATGCGGTGTTTAAACCCGTTTTATATGCCGCAGATAATGATTTTTTTGTTTTTCATATTTATGACAGATGGGGAGAGTTAGTATTTTCTACTAATGATCAATCACAAGGATGGGACGGAACTTACAAAGGTTTTGATGCGAGTGCTGGGGTGTATTCTTACGTTGTTAAAGTGAGAACCTTGGAAAAAACAAAAATTGAGCAATTTATAGGTACAGTTAACTTGTTGAGGTAAACATATGGCAATTAAGAAAGTGCTACAACAAGCCTTTATAACTTTATGAACTGCTAAATCCTTGTTACAGGAGCAATGCGATTCAGAAAATTAACCATTCATCATTAACAATTAATAATTGTCCAAGGCTATTGCCGGAATTTCACCCGTTAAAGCTTCTAAAAATGCCGTAATGTCTGCGATGTCTTCTGTAGATAAAGCAGTGTTAGTTTGAGATTTAGCCATGATGTCTACCGCATCAAATAAAGAATTAACGCTTCCATTATGGAAATACGGGGCTGTTTTTGCCACATTTCGTAACGATGGTACTTTTAGTAACATTTTACCTGATGAATTTAGCGTGTCGGTATCAGCGAGTGGGATGTAATCGGAGAGTTGCCCGTAAAGGGGGAACAATTGAGGAAGTTGTCCACCAATGGTAGAACCTCCGTGGCAAGGAATACATCCAGCATCGATAAACAAATCAAGGCCATTTTTTTCGTTGGTCGATAGGGCTTTTAAATTACCTCGCAAATAATCATCAAAACGAGAAGGAGTAATGAGTTCGTTTTCGAAACTAGCTAAAGCCGATACTATGTTTTCCAAATTCATATTAGGAATTGTATCTGGGAACGCCACTGTAAATGATGTGGCATAAGAAGCATCTTCTTGCAAACGCTTGATTAAAAAGGCGGGAGTACTCATACCCATTTCGTGTTTGTTGAACAAAGGAACTGAAGCTTGCGCTTCGAGATCGGATGCACGTGCATCCCAAAACTGAGCGTATTGCTCGCAGGCATTAAATACGGTAGGTGTATTGCGTGTTCCAAGGTCGCTGTTGCTACCTTCAGAAAACATTAAATTATCGACACCATAGGTGCTTAGTTTATGGCACGAATTGCACGACTGATTTCGGTTAATAGACAGGTTTTTATCGAAAAATAATTTTTTACCTAGTGCTATCACGGCTTGTTTCTTTTCTGATAGAGGCATGGAATCTTTTTCTGGCAGAGCTTGTAAATAAATGCTCGCTTTTTCCCACAAGGCCTGGTCGTTAATGCTTGAATCAGGAGTAGGATTGTTTGTACAAGCCCATACCTGTGTTATCGCTATTATGATAGTCGTATAACTGAAGTTTTTTAAAAGTTGTTTTTTCATTGTTTATGCATTTCTCTAAATCGCCAAGTGTTGTGGCTAAAATCAAAGGTGTAAACATTTCGCAAAGGATCGCTAGAAGCCATAAGACTATAACTAAACTCCATGGCTTTAATTTGCATGCTGTTATCTGATTTTATTTGTAAACGAACTCCTTTGTCTAAACCACCCCCTTTTTGATTTAAAAGCGAAAAGGCATATTCGGGTTGTCCATCAAAATTGCCATCCTGGTCTAATGCTATTGCATATATGGCTGATTCTCTAGCAGCGCCATAATATAGTCGTTTGCCATCAGGGCTATTAAAAAGGGTAAGCCCTAAAGCATCGATTCCTGATATTTCATCCACAATTTTTTTTGTTTTTATATCAATTTGATAAATGGTTCCTGCTTCATTTTCGTAGGTAGAACCAGCCAAAGTAGATACATACAAGCATTCATGGTTGCAATCGTAAGCAAGGCCAATAGAGCCAAACGGGTTTTCGGATGTTATGGTAGCAGCATTAGGTAAGTTGATGAAAGCTGACATAACTCCCGTTTTTGAATCAACAATATATACGTTGTTTTGTTCGAGAGGAGGGTTTTTAAACAAACTCACATACGGGGCAGGAGTGAGGTAAATATTACCTTTTTTATCTACGGCATATGAAACTAGGTTGCCAGCATCGTCCCATGTGGGCAGTTGAAGTGTTTTTCCATTTTCGCGATATTCAATAATACGTAGCCCCGTAAATTTACTCTGAGTAAGGTCAATAGCCCAAGGCGCACGAATACCATACTTTTGAATGAACTGTGGGGCTGCTTTGCAATAATTTGCAGGGCCTGCGGGGTATTTTACCACTGTGTTGTTACTTTTTTTGTTCCAAAAGTTGAACGCAACAAGGCTTGCCATGGCGGCTATTATAAAAAAAACACGAATCCGTTTTTTATTACTCTTTTGTTTAATTTGTTTTTTATGTGCCATAAAAAGTACTGTTAGGTATAGTGATTAAGGCGTTGTAAATGGAACAAACATAGGTCCAACAATTCCTGGCCAAACTTGGGTGTGTTCTTTCCCGTTTTTTATAGAAACATCTACCCAGCAATGTTTGCTGTTGGGGTTATTGTCGTTGTGCATTTGTGCTACATACCACAACACCATGTCTTTATTCATCAAGGATTCCGACGGACTTATAAATTTTTCAGGTCCTTGTTTGTAATCGTTGCTGTCATATGGTCCAATGGTTTCCATATTCGATATTCCTTCGTCAATGTCAGCATGAAATTTACTAAAATAAGAGTAAGCGTTGTCTCCTCGGTTGTTTACCTCGTTCAAATTTTGACTAGGTACAACATAAAATCCTGTGCCGTTGTTTTTGGTTATTTTAAACAAACTGCCGTTATTGTGATACGCCGTTTTTTCAGTTTGCAAATGCCATTTTTCAGAGGTGATAGGCTCCCATGCATGACCAGACCACTGCTCAATTTTTTCGGAAGCATTGTCACCCGGAAATAAGTCAATTCTGAAAACAGGTTTGTACATGGCACCATAACCACAGCCTAAGCCCATATTTACGCCACAAATACGAAATCGTCCGTCGGCATAAAACTCATATTTGTTTTGATACCGATAGTTGCATGAAAGTGGCCACACTGGACTTCTGAAGTCTTGTGTTAAAGAAAATCCGACCACAGAATCGTTTTTAATTAGGTCATTTATTTCTGGTGCTTGAAATGCAACTACGGCTGCCGAGCTGTACATAGGACACCCCATAGCGTCGCTAAAACCATATCCGTCTCCAACGTTGTAGTTTACGTGCCAATCGACTAGTTTGGCACTTCTTATCATGGTGGTACCTTGGTATTTCACGTCTTTTATTTCCACACCATCCGACTTGGTTAATTGGTAATTAATTTCCCAATCGCCTTGTTGTATGCTTTTTACTTTATTGCAATATGTTTGCATGATATATTCATTCTGAATGGTGCGTTCTGTTATTTTAACAGGCTTTTGATGAGGTGTTGTCAACACTTCTTTTACGCCAACCAATTTCCAGTCGTTTACATCAACAATGGCCCATAAATCATGGTTGTTGGTTTTGAAAACGGGAGCAGCACTTAAATGCCTAGATCGCTCGCATTTGGTTTCACGAACTTTGATATCTAGTTTCGAAACAGCTATGTTGGGTGATACGTTGAGGTAGTCGTAAACTTCAGGGTATTGTAGCGCTACTTGTGTGGCAATATGCTGTAAACGTTTGTTTAAGATAGGTTGAACAGCATTTAAGTGCTTAACATTAACAACAGATTTCCGTTTTAAATTAACTTGAGCAACCGTGGTGTTGTTGTGATAAAAACTGTACATCTCTACCTGCATTAAGCCGTTGTTTAAAGTGCTTATTTGCATAACCTCTGAATGTAACGCCGTGTTAGTTTTTGTTTCAAAACAGTCTCTCTTAAAATCGGGGTGTAGCATAGCGAGTTGCTGTGCGGCTAGTTGTTGTGGATTTGCATAATCTTTGGAAAGGCGCATGATGGGTGTTTCGCTTGCTAAACATTGTGTTAACTCATTTAAGTACACATCCAAATCGGTAACAGCCTTTCTTAATGTTACCAGAGGTATTTGTTTGGCTAGGGTAGAAGTGGTGTTTGATTTTGAGAGATGGTTATTCTGTTTAGTACCACAGCTCCCCAAAATAGTGATGATACTCAGAAAATAAATAAATGTTTTGTGAAGCCTCTGCATGTTTTTAAAAAGATTGAAATACAAACGTAAATGAAATGCTTGATGAATACAAATGCTTGATTTTAATTAACGTATAGATACTAAATAAGTGTCAGCATTTTACACGTGTAGCACTTATTTTATTAATATTTTGACTTGAGTTGACTGCATTTTCTACACATATACATTTCTAGTATCAACTATGAATTCTTGACTAAATAAGCAAAAAACCCTTCCACAAAGTTGTGAAAGGGTTTTGATTAGTATGTTGATAATGATGTTATTGCACCACTATTCTTTCTCGTATTACTTGTTCTCCTTGAACAAGTTCTACGTAGTATATACCTTGTGGTAAATGACTCAAATTCATGGTTGTTATGCCATTATTTGTTGTATTTACTACTTGTCTTTCTGATACTAACTTAGCATCCAAAGAATAAACTTGCACATACGCTGGCTCTTCTGAACCTGTATTCAGTTGAATGTTCAATTCCCCTGATGTTGGGTTAGGATAGATTTTAACATTATCGCTAAATTCGTGACTAATCACATTATCTAAGAGGCTGCTTTCATCGTTATTAACACTATTATGCATTTGCATATTTAAGTTTGCATTACAGCATTCTATAGCACTCATGGAAATGTCGTCGATATAAAAGTAAGACTGAAACCCTACAAACGGTTTTATTCCACCAGTACCAGGTAATGATGCTTCTAACTCTTGAAATTTTTCTAATAAATTATCTGACACTGCCGATTCTACAATAATATGAGTATATGCTTTGTCTGCAACAACCGTAAAATTCACAGGCTTCCAATTAGATTTATTAGTAAATTTTCCACTATGAAATACTGGTGCATTGGTTGGAGAGAAAGGTCTAACAGCGTTTCCCTGAATGACAATAGACGTTCCACTATACGCCGCTCCAATACTTAATTTAACGACATAATAAGCTTCTTGGTCTGTGGTTAAGTTACCCGCTTCACCATTTTCAGCAAGCGAACCAATTAGGTCAATACAATACTCCTGTCCCACAACAAGAGGAGTTGAAAGCTTCACCTCTATACCTTCTGTAATGTTTTCAATATGTTCATAGAAGGTAGGTCCAGCAATTAAATCCGCCGTTTCAATAAAAGAAGAAGAGTATAATCCCGCATATCTCCCATTATCACAAGTAGGACAAGATGAATGAGTCTGATTTCCGAAATGATTACACGGTATACCTACACAATTTACATCTCCTTGAGCCGCAGTACATTGGTTTGTAACTGGGTCTGGATCTCCACATACTCCATATTGCTTATCAAACAAATCAGGATCTCCTGCTGCATTAAACCAAGTATAGTCAGTATGCTTACTATTTAATTGCCCTCTTAATGTAGGCGTAAGTCCTAATTCAAAACCATTATTAGGAATATACTCAATATCAGGAGCCACATTTAAATTCATGGCATCAGTATCTGTACAGCCTTTACTGTCTGAAACAACTACAGTATAGACATTGCTATTAATACCTGTAAAAGATGGGTTAGCGTTGTTGCCAAACACGGTAGAACCATTGCTATTCGTCCAGCTATAGTTATATGCACTGGCAGCTGGAGGAGATACAAATGGAGTGCCTCCTTGTGCGGTTTGTTCTCCTCCAATTTCAACAGATTTATATTTACAAACCGAAAGATCTGGCCCTGCGTTGGCTATAGGAAGTGGATTGACATATACCATTACACACGCTGGTTCTGATACATTGGAGCATCCGTATGAATTTGTTACAACTAAGCAATATTCCTCATCATTTGGAGGGAAAGCTTTAGGATATTTACAATCACTACAAGTTAAATATCTATTTGGTGTCCAACTATAAGTATCATAAGTATTAGGTGCATTAGAATTTAATTGAACGCTATCTCCGTTACAAATTTCTTCAAATGACGATAAAACAATTTCTGGCTTAGGATTAATTGTTATTCCCACTTCATCAGATGCTTGACAGCCACCATTTACATCTGTAACCGTAACTCTATATATGGTAATCGTGTTTGGTGCTCCATTAGGTACCGCTTCTGGGTTTGGGCAAGTGTAACAATTTAATCCACTATTCAATGGCACCCACTGATAAACATAATTACCAGAACCTCCTTGTGCAGTAGGTTCTCCTCCAAGAATTATTGTATCTCCTTGACAAATAGATTCAGGCATTCCAGCATCAACTATCAAGGAAGTATTGACAGTAATTGTCACATAATCCGTTGCATAACAGCCATTTTCATCCCATACATCTACCCAATAAAGGCTTGTTCCTGTTGCGGGATCGTTATCAATTGTCATTTGAGAATTCCCTAAATATTCAGCAGGATCAGTTCCAACTTTTTTATACCAAGCAAAAACATAATTTGGCATTCCTCCAGTTACTACTGCATTCAAAACAATTGGTTCATCGTGACATGAAACCCTATCGTTTCCGGCATCCACTTGTGGGGTAGGATTTACAGTAATTATAAGTGAATCAATTGATTGACATCCATTCACATCCGTAACAGTAATAACAAACTCATCTGTTTGAGTTGGACAAATTTCTGGATTTTCTTCAATAGACGTCCAGCTGTTGTTCAGCGACTGCCAATGAAAAGTATAGTTTGGAGTTCCACCTACTAGATCAAGCTCTGACCCAAGGTATAAACATGTTCCATCACATATAGTTTTATCTTCTCCCGCATTAACAACAGGTGTTGGGTGTACAATAAGCTCCATACAATCCGTTTCACTGCATCCTTGTTCGTCAGTAACCGTTACGCAATATGTTCCACTATTTTCTGCTACAAAGGTTATGGATGAACTCGCAAATAGAATTGCCTGGCCATCTTTTGTCCAGCTATACGTATATGGATTAATTCCATTACTTGGTTTACCTCCTCTGGCAGTTGGTTCTCCGCCAATGTTAACGATAGTCCCTTCGCAAACCACCTGATCTTCTCCGACATCAACTGTTAAGTCATTAACGTCAACATGCACTGAATCGGTAACAATGCAACCAGAGGCATTATCTCGTACTTCCACACAATATGTGGTTGATGAAGTTGGGACAGGATTAATCGTTGGATTTGACACACTAGAAGAAAATGATCCACTGCCATCGCATATAAACCAATTATAATAGTAATCTCCACTCCCTGATTGTGCCGTAGGTAAACCTCCTATAGATACTGGAAATCCCTTACATATACTTAAATCTTCACCTGCGTCAGCAATAGGAGACGGAAATACTGTAATCGTTATGGTATCCATGCCTTGACAACCACTCGCGTCAGTTACAAAAACACAGTAGGTTGTACTTACATTGGGCTCAACAACTGGATTATCGATGGTTGAAAAAGGAACATCTCCAATGTTTTTAGGATGTGTATACCATTCATAAACATAACTTATTGACCCTCCTCTTGCAGTAGGTTCTCCTCCAATGGTTGTCTCTTGACTATCGCAAATAGTAGCA
>JBLIDJ010000051.1:0-17861 GCA_047634195.1 Flavobacteriales bacterium | reverse complement strand
ACTTACGATTACATTGAGTGTGCCATTAAGGTTGTCGTGGCATGTAATCTCCGTTTGGTTTTGCGTTATACTAAACGGCTCTGGCAAGGTGAACGTAATTTGTTCGTTAACCGCAGCTGAGCAATACGTACCAGTTATGTTATCGAAAAGTATGGTGGTGGTTTCCGCTGGGAAAAAGTCTTTAGTTTCATTGTTGTTTAGTGGAGGAAGAAGACCTTCAGAACTGTTCACAGAAAAAGGACCTGTACCTGTAGGAAAATTAAATTGTACTTGTCCTTTATCTCCAATGCAAAGACTATCGTTTGGTAAAGCACTTACTGTTAAGCTTGGCAATTCTCTAAACACAACAGGTATTCCTGCGCTTTTGCTCAAACAATTGTCAGACAGGTCTACTGCTCCGTTGAGGTTGTTGCCTACAACAGCGTGAATGTAGTACGTGAAGCCATGTACAAATGGAGCTCCAGGATACACAAATATACCGGTGTTGTTGTGAATCACATTTGCCCCAATACCTGCATCCGAGCCATCGTGTAACACAAAATCAAGCATGTCGTTGCCATCGAAGGTATAGTCGTTGTTGTGAGTAACCGAAGTGCTTAGACCATCGCATACATTCAGAGCAGTGTTGTCAACCGTACCTGCATAGGATGTACAAGGACATGTTTTGTTGCCTTTTACAATCACGGTGTCACATCCGTTTTTGTCAAAAAACAGAATTTCATAATTGCCGGGAGCTAAGCCACCAGTGCTAGTCCATGTATCACCAGTAAAAGTCCCCGATCCACTAGGCGTTATTAAACGAAAATCGTAGCTATCCTCATCGCCATTTTGTAACGTAACACTAAGGTGTATGGAGTCGTTAGTGCTGTTGCAAGTGGCCGATTCACTTACTAATTCTGGCGAATCAAGTGCTTTAATGCTTATGGTGTCATTGACCGTGTTGTAACAAAACGGCATGGTGTTGTATCCTATTCGATTGACAATAATGTCAGTATTACCAGCAACCGTAATGGGGTGTCGGTAAGGGCTGTTAATGTCGGGTAATAATACATTGTCAATATCTAATTTGTACTGGAAAGCAGGATTGTTCATCGTAAAAGCGATGGAATCACTTGCACCATCGCACAGTTCCGTTATTTGATTGCGCACATAATTGGGTGTGCAACGCCACATTACTTCTACACCCGCCGTTTGACTTAAGCAAGCATCTGCGGCATCTACATTTCCATTGCCATCGTCATTTCCAGCTCTACCAGTGATGTAATAAATCTTATCGCATGCTAGTGAGTCTAGCGAAAAAGCACCTGTTTTGTTTCGTGCTTTGATATCACTAATCATTATTCCATTTCCGCTGTGCAACACAAATTCAAATACGTCGTTGCTGTCGCCCGTCCAAGTACTAGTAATGGTAACGTTCGATTGGTCGGTTTCGCACATAATAATTGGCGCAACATCAATAGTTCCTGCGTCGGTGCCACAGGCGCATATGTGGTTGCCGTTAACGTCGCTAATCACATTACATTGATTAGTATCTTCAAACGACACATTATAAGCACCAGGAATTAGCCAATCACTCGTCCATATGTCTCGGTTAGCGTTAAAATTCCCGCCTGCTGCGCTTGAGCCAAAAGCACGGTAGGTAACAGGATCGCCGTCCGCTAATTGTACCGTAATTTGAATGCGATCGTTGTTGGCGTTGCAAATTACATTTTGCGACACCAATGTTATTTTTTCTAAAGGAGTAATTTTAATCGTATCATCTACAGTGTTGTAGCAATAAGGTATGGTGTTGTATCCTATTTTGTTGATGACAATACTCATATTTCCAGCAACTGTAAAGGGATGGCTGTAAGGGCTGCTCGCATCCGATTTTAGAACATTGTCAATAACTAATTTGTAGTTGTATGCAGCATCGCCCATGGTGAAGGTAATGGAGTCACTCGCCCCGTCGCACATCTCAGTTATTTGATCGCGCACATAGCTTGGCGCGCAACGCCATATTACTTCTACCCCTGCGGTTTTACTTAAACAAGGGTCAGTCATATCAACATGACCGGTAGCATCATCATTTCCAGAAATGCCTGTAACATAATAAACAGTGCCACAGTCAAGGGTGTCTTTCAAGAAATTCCCATCGGGATCTCTGCCTAATATGTTGCCTAAGAGAACTCCGCTGCCATCGTGTAGTACAAACTCAAACACATCGTTTCCATCGTTTGACCATGGGTTAGTAACGATGATGGAGGTTGATCCATCTTCACAAAGAATAATAGGATTGACTGCAATAGTACCTGCATCTGACGTACAATTGCACATCTTATTTCCCGACACCACAAGCGGCGTGCAATTATTTGCGTCGTAAAATGATATGTTGTAGCCTCCATTAGGGAAGATGCTTTTAAAGGTGTTGCCACCTCCATCAGTGACAGGGCCTGCTGCGCCAAAAGTTCCAGTACTCCCGCTATTGTCTTCAAATCTATAAGGTGGTACACCACCCGTCAAATTTATGGTTACTTCAAACGAGGTAGGGTTTATACAAATTTCCGTTTTGCTTACTAAAGTTGGCGAATCAAGCGCAGTTATTACTAATGTTTCATCTATTGTTTGTGCGCATGCTGGAGCATTGCTGTAGGCTATGCTTGTTAATTTGTAGGTGTTGCCAGCAGCAAGATATTGCGTAGCGGGTGATGCACTGCTGTATGGAATGTCTAGTACATAATCATACGAATTAACACAACCCATCATGTTCACCTTTACGTTAACACTTTCTCCTGCACACAATGAAAAGTTTGTACTGTCGAAGCTGGCTGTAGGGAAAGTACGCCATAACACAGGGATGGCATTGGTTGCTTGAAAGCATCGTTCGTCAAAATCTACTTTTCCTGCGAGATCATTGCCAGCTAAGGCTAGTAAATAATAGGTAACATCACAAGTCATAATTGCTGGGTCATACCCAATAATACCCGTATTGCTCCAAAGGACAATGTCACCCGTTGCAGCTGGTACAGCAACAGAACTTAAAACAAAGCTAAACATATCGTTAGGGTCGAGTACTTGGTTGCCATCGTGCGTTGGGTTTATCATATCACCATCACACAGCTTTTGCTCAGTAATATCCAGCATGGTTCCAGCGTCCGTAGCGCAATTGCAAATTTTTTGACCAGTGACATTAATAATGTTACAGCTGTTAGCATCAAAAAAGTCAATGTCATAAATATCACCACTATTAACAATTGAGGTACTTGACCATGTATCACCAACAAAGTTTCCTGCAAGACCTGCAGGGCTATTAATTATAAAGTCATAACCAAGGACATCTCCTCCCGAAATCTTAATAGTTATGGTATATTGTTCGTTGGTGGCATTGCAGGTTTCGGTTACGCTTTCTAAAGTAATTAGCTTATGCACCACTACGGTCTTTATTTCGGTAACATCAACCTCACAGTCATGAACGTCTGTTAAGGTTGTTATTTCGTAGTCGGTATCTACTATTGGGTAATCAGTGACTATGTGTCCTGTGGGTTTGTTGGAGAAATTAAGATTCGCGTCTGTAAAATTAAGGTCAAAATCTCCATCACCCGTAAATGTGAACGTTAAATCAACCTTATCTCCAACACAAATAGGGTTTGGAGTGGCAGTAAAGGATACAGTTGGCACGTCGTAGAAGGCAACATTAATTGTTTCGGTTAATGCATCACTTTCGCAATTGGCATCGGTTATTTTAGGGAAAGAGTATGTGCCAGGATTGCTTACAGTTAGATTACCACCGGGGAAGTCTCCTATTGTTCCATCATTGGTACTCATGGAGTCTACTACAAAAGGACCTGTACCTGTGTAATTGAAGGTAATGGTCGCATTTTCTCCCTCACAAATCCAAATGGTATTGTCTGCATTGCTGTGCTCGACATTGGTAATGGTGAGTGTTGGTAAAGGTTGTTCGGTAATGGTAATGGTTTGGTCAGTAATGGTTTGCAAACAATTATCGTCGCTCACTTCTATGATTTCGTATTCGCCTACACCAACGCCTACTATGGTGTAGGGGTTAGTTGCTTGCAATGGCACATCGTTTCCGCCTGCGGGCAATCCATCTACGGTGTATTTAAACCCATAATTCACAGAACCTGTGTTGGCAAAATTCACCTCCAAATCTACGGTTTCACCGGGGCATATGTCGGCATCGTCTGGAGCTACTACCGCAATAGTTGCAGTAGGTAGGTCGTAAAAATTAAGACAAAACTCTTCGTTATAATCGGTAAAACAAGCGGCGTCTGTTACTTTAAGTAAGGTGTAGCAGCCAGCCTCAGCAGCTGAAATAACGCAAGGAGTACCAGAACATGGAACATCTACCTCGCTACCGTCAGGTTGTTTTACTCTGAGCGTCCAAGGAGTTGCTCCAAGAAGATCTACTGTAAAATCATGTGGCGCGTCGTCAGGGCAAATGGTAACGTCGGCTGGCGTTGCGACAATAGTTGGCGCAGTGACTACTGTGATAGCAACCGTTTCGCACACCAAGCAGCCAGGTCCTCCAGCACCAACGCAAGCTGTAACAGTAATATCGGCTGTTATTTCAGTAATTTCAGCATTGATATTATCTATGCCAGTTATGTTTAAAGCATTGTAATCTCCAACAAGGGTAGCTGTCCAAGTAATAACTTCCGATCCCGCGGCATTTATGGTGACATCTTCTCCCGAACAAATATTAATAACAGCAGGGCCAGCTATGGTTATGGTAGGACTGTCTCCGCAGTTGGAGCAAATAGAAGCGATGAAGGCGTCGGTAGTACCTCCAGCATATCCACTTTGGACAGATGTTCCGTCAACACCGGGTAAATCATTGCTAGCTGTATTTCCTGTGATGTACACGTTGCCAATATTGTCAAGTGCAATGCTTTTAGCTTCGTCTTTTCCAGAACCTCCATAGTATGTTGCGCAGTTGGTGGTAACTCCATCGGGTGCAATGTACGCTACATAGGCATCATCGCTACCACCACGGTTTTGCTGAAAAGATTTGCTGTTGGTGCTTAAATTAATTGCCGAAATCCTACCTGTTATCCAGATATTACCTGCGTTATCCACTTTTAAGTCATTGCAACTTTTACCTTCATAGTAGGTGGACCAAATGTCGTTCCCGTCTTCATCAAATTTCCTTAAAAAGGTGGATGGACTGCCTAGTATTTGATTTCTACCATTAATCACTGGAAAATTTGTTGCACCAGTTTCTCCGCCCACAATCACATCATTGGTGATTGGATCTATATCTAATGCATTTCCAATCTCCCTTGATGGACCACTGCCACCAAACAATGCCCCCCAATCAAAGCCACAAATTGCACTAACTTTTAAGGTAAATACATCCCAATCTCCATCTCTAAACCCGGTTAAAGTTGGAGTAAAGTCATTGCTCTGCGTCATTCCTGTGACCAATATGTCATTGTTGTTGTCTATCGCAACAGCATAACAGATATCATCATAATTACCCCCTAAATAAGTACCGAATTGGAAGACCCCGTTGGTATTGAATTTAGCCAAGTACCCATCACCATAATTGAATCCTCCTTTATAATTTGATGGGGTGCATATTGCGATAGGAATGTTTATACTTTCAGTGGCACCACATACTATTAAATCTTGGTTCTGGTCCAAACAGATGTCCATAAATACATCTTGTTCATTCCCTCCAAAATAATTTGCCCATTTTCTAACTCCGAACGCATCTAAACTAACTAAAATACCATCAGAACTACCTTGTAATAAACTAGGGGTAGAGGTAGGGAAATTATCACTACTAGATATTCCGCAAATATAAATGTCATCATTGTCATCAATTGCTACACTATACCCATAATCGGAATCTTCATCTCCTCCATAATAAGTGCTCCACAATCTCGTTCCCTGACTATTCAGTTTGATGATAAAAATATCTGCTCTACCTGTGTAATTTTGTGAATAGCCAGTACCTGAAACGGGCAGGCCTAAACTTTGAGCTGAGCCTACAATGACCACGTCATTTTGCGAATCCGTTTCGACATCTTTTCCTTCATCTGCAGAAGTTGTCCCATAATACGTGAAAAACGGATCTATGATTAAGGGTTGATTATCGTCATATTTGTCTATGTCAAAATGTATAAGCCCTTTATCTATGGCAAACTTTCCTTTAATGTCTGTTTTTTCTCCATCAATTTCTTGAAAAATTGCTCCCAAATGCTCGCTAAAAGCGCTAACATTCGTTTCTAATTGAATTACCTGGTCCGACGGAGCAAGGTTCAATTTGTCAGTTATGTATTTATAGGTTATTTGGTCAGGATTTGCGTCAGGTTGAACTATTAAGTCATATTTGAGGCGAAGAGCTCCGTCAATAAATTTGGTGTAAAACTCCGCATCTATGCCTTCATATAAGTTTTTATATACAATCTTCTCAAATCCTTTAACACCCGTAATACCATCAGGGCAATGACTGTAGTAGTAGTTAAAATATTCTTGACTTTGGTTTTCTCCTTCTATGGTGCCTTGGGAAGAAGTGTTTTGAAATGCTAAATCTATGCGTTGGGCCTTTATGGTTAATTGAGTGGTGATACCTAAGTCGGCTAATAAAAATTCGTCGGCGGCGATGTTTTCATTAGAAGGATCTTCAATGAGTTGTTGCAGCACAAAAGACACTCCATTTTTTCTAAAATATGCCTCTAAGCCGTTTAGCTTTATCTTAAACAATACATCTGTTAACACATTTCCTTCGGCATCGGCTAATTGTCCTTTGTTTTCAATGAAAATATTATTCCCTTGCAGCACGCGGTTTTTATCTAAGATGTTTCCACTTGCGTCGCCTGCTTGGCAAAATAAACTAAATAATAACAAGGCTAACACGGTAATTATATACCCGCAGACCATTACCCAATGATTTTTCACTCTTTTTTTGACGTTTTTACTATGCATGATTCCTAAAATCTATAAGTTCCTAAAATCGACCAACACCCTTAATGTGTCGAACTTTGTAGCTGGATAGTAGTTTGATGTTATGTTATAATCTATGATTGTTTACTATACTTAAGATAAATCAAATAAAACAAAAAAGGCACCCCCCGATTGGGGGGTGCAATAATATCAAGTCTAAGGTTTTTTAGTATTCAGTTGTTAGTGTCTAGTACTCAGTAAAAAGTAGCAAGTATTCAGTAAAAAAAAGTTAAAAAGCCGGAAAGTCGAACCCTTCGACAAGCTCAGGGCAGGAGTCTGGAAGTTTGTAAAGCAGATAACCCTGCAAGGGTTGACTAATTAATACCCTGCTGCATTTTAGGTCAGTTGTACATCTTATTATTTAACCCTTGTAGGGTTTGCCGGGTAAGTTCATCATTCCTTTTGCAACGCAGTGGAAGAAAGGAATCCATTTTTTTTTAAAAAAGGTTTTAGGTTTCAGAGCCTGTCCCGATTTTTCGGGATTTCAGGTTATAAGTCACGTCGAGTATTTCAATGCATTGCATGGAGCCAGTGCAGTCGAAATGTTTTTTCAAAGGTGGACACTTGCCTATTTTGAAGGGCCTTCGATTTTCTTGTGCAGATACTGCCAAAAACTTAGTGTTTCAGCGTGTCAATACTCAGGGAGCTTCAATCCAAGTGCCTTTATTGAGTAGTAAAACCTGTCAGGTTTCAACTGAATTCTTGGAATTATTTCATGCCTGTTAGGTTTTAAATGATCACAACCTGACAGGTTTGGGTATTGGATATAAAAAAACTGCCTCAATAAAATTATCGAGGCAGTTTCATATTAAAAGAAATGATGACTAATAGTCAGTAATTATTAGTTTTTAGAAAAACGAGACAAAGAAGTTTGTCCATCTTTTTCAATGCTAATCATATACAAACCACTAGATAAGTCAGATACATCGATGGTATGTGCGTTCATACCAACAGTAGCACTTACTTCACGAGTAGAGATTACTTCTTTACCTGTCATGTCAATTACACGAACATTAACCGAGTTAAGCTCTTTTTCCAATTTAAAGTTAATGGTTAACTCATTAGAAGCAGGGTTAGGCATTAAGCTCATGTCTTGAAATAATGTATTTGCTTTGTTTGCCAATGCTTTTCTTTCTTCAGTTGGTAAACTTGCTTCACAAGGTGCGCCACCTAAACCTAATCTATAATCAACTTCCACTGTTAAATCATACATAAGCACTGCCGCGTCACCTTCTACATTAATATAGTAGGTACCTTCGTTTAATGGGTTTAATCCTGAGCTCAGGGTTAAAGAGGTTACTCCATTGTCAATAGGAGCAAACATTTCTTCTGTTCCATTTACACAATCGTCGTAGGTTACAAATATTTTTGCTCCATTGTCTTCGTTGCCACACATGGTAATGTTACATAGTTTAATGGTTACTGCAGGACTACAATTTAGTGGTACACATACTTGGTCTAATAACGGGCCAAACAATTCATCGATAATATCCACTAATTGAGCTCTTACTTCCTCGCATGTTCCGTCTTCTGGAATAACAATATTTTCTCCATACTCATCTCTTAACAAGTCTTGTAAAGGAACTATTGGATCAGAACCAGGAGGAGTTAATGGATTATACAGATTAGGAAATAAATCAACTGGTATCACTACCACAGAATCGCAAAATAGATCAAAAAATAATAAAATATCTGCTTTTACTTCTTCTTTAGTTAAGCAAATAACTCCACCGTCAAGACCTAGTGCATCTACAGTAAAAGAATAAATACCGTTGTTGCCAGCATTCCATTGAGCCGCTCCTGAAATAAATATACCTGTCGAATCGCAATCTTCGTCGTTATAACCTCTACCATTAGATGAGTAGATAAAATCTAAGGGCTCATCTGGATCTGGTGAAGTTCTGCACGTAGTTGGATCCCAAAGGTTACCTGTCATACCTGCGTTGGTAAGATTAGCTATAGTTTGGTTAGTAACATCCTTAGCACCAGAACATTTATCTGCGGTTTTGGCATCAATTGAATTACCTGATGTTGGAGCAGACTCAAACATTAATTGGAACACACCGTTTGATGGTTCTGCAACCGTTTCTGCTCCACATGGATAATATACGGTGTCAGCTTGTCCTGTTGTTGGATTGGTGTATACCTGAAAACAATCTCCAATACCATTGGTTACTCTGGTCATTTGTTCTACCATTACAGTGTGCCATCCAGGAAGTAATCGAGCAAGACTTAGTCTTCCGTTGGAACTTAAAGATCCACAAGCTTTGTCTCTGGTTATTCCATTTGTAGCAGTAGAAATGTCTCCTATAGAGCAATCCCTTGATGATAATGTTAAACTACCAGAACAGTTATAAGGAACTATCGTGTCAAACAAGTGCAAGGAATAAAAAATACTGCTCGACTCTCCATTGTCGCAGTTGTCTCCATCTACCGGTATAGCACTCACCCAAGTGTCTGGTGTATTTGCGTCTACAAAAAATTTAAACCAAACACCATAATGTGTTTCTCTTACATCGTCACTTAAGTCGTTGTTGCAACCATCATAATTACCTCCTGTACTTTTTTCAATGAAATCCTGCGTAACATTCAAATACTTATATGTTTGGCAAGTAAACGGATTATTGGTTCCTGCGCCGTATACAACACTTGCAATGTTACTGCTAACGTCAATAGCGTTTGCGTAACAATCGTTGTCAGATGATGCGTTGTCGTCGGTTACACTAATACCAAAAGCGCTTTCATCAGTGTCGAATATATCTACTTGAATGTAGTAGGTGCCTGTGGCTAAACTGATATTAATTTCAGAGCCAAATGCGCTACACACACCACCGTCTTCGTCGCAATCGATAGCAACTAAAGAGTCACAATCTGTTGGCGTTGAAAAAAGTTGAATTTGCGTGTCAGCGCCATTGCCGTCAGCTTCGTCGGTAGATATGGTAATATCCACATCGGGACCTGCAGGAACTGAGAAGGTGTACCATACGGTGGCATCTGCAGCAGTACCCCAACAAGTAGCCGGAATATCTATGGTTGGGCCTTGGGTGCCTGCACCTACATTAGTACCTGACGTCAAAGCATCGCCAAATCTCCCAATATTTAGCGGTAGTGCATCTCCGCAATCATCATTTGTTGGTTGAGCAAACGCACTTGTTGCACCTAAGCATAAAGCCATAGACATGGCTAATAGTTTTGTTGTTTTCATGATTTCAAATTTAATTAAACATTAATTTTTAGTTTAAATGTGGTGGTTAAATCTTCCTTAAGCTATCAGACGACTTAACTACCGGGTTATTAATCGTAATTCATGATTTACTAAGGCCGTAAAACTATACTATTCATTTGGATGTTGTTAAACTCAGGTTTATTTTCATGAGCACAAAATTTTTATTAACAACGTTTTTAAGCGCTTAATTACCTGTAAATAAGAAAGTTAACTACTTGTATGTGTGAGGCTATAGTTGTCTTACCCCCCGATTGGGGGGTACCTTTTTTATTTTTTTTTCACTAACTAGCCAAAAAATCAATTCATATGGATAAGTTAAAATCTTGGATTAAGACATTGACGAAAACTGAAGTTTCTCATTTCAAAAGCTTTTTAAAGCAGAAGTCAAAAGGACAGTCACATAAAAAAGAAAAACTTTTTACGCTTTTATACAAAGGCGTTGCTCCTGAAGAAGCACGTGATCTGTTGTATTCCTCTAAGGAGTCTAAAAACGCATATTATCAGTTGCGAAAAACATTGATTGACGATTTAGAACTTTTTCTGGTCGTTGAATGTGTCAGACATAATTCAGAGAATAGAACCATTCAAAATTTATTGTTGGCAGAACAAGCCAAACACCGTGGGAATACTGATTTAGCAATATCATATTATCATGATATGATAGAATTGGCTGAAATAAGTTGTGATGAAGAATTGAAAGCTATAGGTGAGAAATCAATTAGTGACTTTACAGAGTTTAATCATAAGTTATTATATGTGAGTTATAAAGAGGATATTGAGAATGCTTCTGTAAACCGCTTACTCAAAAACTATCCGATAAGCTTTTACACCAATTTATCGAATACTGATTTAAAACCATTTTTTGAATTAGTAACAGAACATGAGCTTACTAAAAAGTTCGATAATCAAGCATATAAACAGTTGTTTTTGACTAATTATTGTTTGTTTAGATTCAAGTTTTATGAGCAAGCATTGGACGGAATTGATCACTTACAAAAGTTAATTGCGCTAGATGAATCTTCAACAGATTCAATCTTAATATGGTCGCAATTACTAAAACCATTTATATATGCCAAATTAGGTTTAATAGAAAAAGCGTTTTCTTCTCAACATTTTTTCGACTCCAATTATTTTGAAGTTATCGGTACGCAGTATCAATTATTAATGTTGAGGTGGCGGGTCATTTTACACGTAAATTATGGTGATTCCTCAACAGTGACTCCAATGGCAATAAGATTACTAAGCTTAAAAGACGAGCTTAAATTTCATATTGGTCGTTCTGAAACAGTAAAGCTATACATATACATGGCTGATTTAATGAAAGATTTGAATAAAACCAATATTTATAACCAGTTGTTGAAGGCAATTCGTGATTTGATTGAAGAGAGTGATGAGGAAAAAAGTAAAGCCTTGTTAAATCGGTTTTTACGGATCAGTTTAATCCATAAAAGAATCTTTAAATCACCTGAAGATATTGCGATGAATTGGTTAGAACAAAAAAATAATGTATTAAAAAATAACTTAAAATAAGATGTTATGTTAAACTATAATATGTTAGAATGTGAACTAGTAGACCTTGAGATTTCGAGAGGAAGTGTTGTTATTCTAAAAAAAGATCTTTGGTTAATCGGAGGAATTGTGACCGCAGACAATTATGATAATAAAAACGAAGCAATAATACCTAGACAGGCTAGAGGTTTAGTTACCTTCGTTTTCGACGATGATAGCAGTCAAGTGTGTTTTACTGGTTATGGCAATTTTATGGTTGAAAAAAGTTGGCTAGTTGTTGCTTAATCATACAGTTTATTGCTTAGATGAGATCCTTCAGGATGTTTTGGCGTAATTGTTTTGTAAAACGCAATAATTTCTTCCATATCCTTTTTAATATCGCCTGATGGATAAATAAGCTTGGCCACGCCTGCTTCTTTTTTTGCATAATCAACATAACCAAGTGCAATAGGCAGATTAGCTTTTAGGGCAATATGATAAAATCCTGTTTTCCATTTCTCTACTTTTGACCGTGTCCCTTCAGGAGTCACTACCAATGCTATTTCTGTTGGATGATTGGTTATTAAATCAGCCATGTAGTTTACCATTCCCGAAGCCAAATTTCGTTTAATACCAATAGCCCCCAAAGGTTTTACAATGTGTCCAAAAGGAAATTTGAGCCATGAATCTTTAATGGTAAATTTCATAGGAATCTTTAAATGCTTAAAGACCGCAATAGCGATAATAAAATCCCAGTTGCTGGTGTGAGGTAACGCAATAATCACGTATTTTTTTAAATCACCCACATTCCAATTTGAAATTTTCCAACCTTGGATCCAAAATATAAATAGACAAAATAATCTAAACATAGTTAGTCTTTAATGGTTACGCTTCCTTTACTTATGGCTGAGGCGTTGAAGATGCCAAGGGCGCCGTTAGAAATATTGCTAGGAACGTTTGCTGGAGGAGCGTCAAAAATGCCTCCTCTGAACGATTCAGAAAACATGGCGCGATAAGCCTCATATGCTTCTTCTGAAATACTCATTAATTCAATGTCGAAAACATCGCCTATCTCTGCGTCAACCGAAGTGAAAGAAATTAATTTATAATCGTACCCATCAATAAGTTGGTCATCAAAAAATGCATATTCATATAAGGTATCTGAATCGAGCACACCATTTTTATAGGTTTTTATGGCATAATAATCTCCAGTACCTGGAAGTTCTTTTATGGACATTAATAAATCGTATCCTTTTTTTCTTCCTCTTGGAGGTGATGGTGGAGCCTTATCATCTAATTTTAAATACGACAAAGAATCAATGGACATGACAGAGTCAAGGTAAGCAAACGAAGTATATTGCTCTTTATCAACATCTATGTTAAGGGTGTATGATTGCCCAACCTTTCCATTAAATCCTGATGGAGCATCGTAAATACCAGGTGCTGACTCATTAAAGATAGTGCTTGTGTTGTTGTTGATAATTTGAACACTCGCTCCGGTAGCCTTTTGAGCAGGTTCGTCTTCAAAAAAATCTACCGTATAACTTAAATCTATGTATTGATTGCTGGAGTCGTTGGTAATCCATGCATCCACAACAAGTCTTCGTTGATCTAAGGTGTTGAGGTCTATATCAATTTTTTCGGTGCAGTAACTAAACAGGAGTAAAACACTCAAGAAGGATATGATTTGTTTCATACTCAAAATTTAAAATTGTAGGTTATACCAGGCACTTGTTGAAATAAATATACTTTTTCGGCGATCATTTTGCTAGCATCGTTTTCATCTTCTCTAAAAGTAATGCTAAACGCATTTTTACGACCGTAGACATTAAATACCGAAAACACCCATTCTGATTGCCATTTTTTGCGAGGCTTATTGGCTATGGTTATCGAAACATCCATTCTGTGGTATGCTGGCATTCTTGCTCCATTTCGGTCACTGTATACAGGCACGTTTATACCTCGATACTTAAATCTTCCGGTAGGCATGGTTACCGCTGCGCCTGTGCTGTAAATCCATAAGGCACCAAATTTAACACGTTTATTAAGTTTGTATGCACCCACTAAGGATATGTCATGGGTTTTGTCGTATTTGGTTGGATACCAATTTTCTTCGATTGCAGGAATATTTCTTTCCGTTTTTGACAAGGTATAGCTAGCCCATCCTGTAAAAACGCCTTCTTGTTTTTTTATCAAAAATTCTGCGCCGTATGCTCTTGCTTTCCCAAACCTTAATTCTCCTTCTAATAATGGGTTTAACAACAATTCTGCATGATTTTTAAAATCAACCGTGTTTTTCATGCTTTTGTAATAAAGCTCTACTGAAGCTTCGTAGGTGTTTTTTTTGAAATTCCTGAAATAACCAATCGCCACCTGATCGGCAATTTGAGGAAGTACATTTGGGGAGGATGGAAACCAAATATCTAGCGGAGAAGAGGAAGTTCCATTGCTGGCCAACTGCAAATATTGCCTCATTCTGTTGTAGTTCGCTTTTATGGAGCTAGTCTCATTAAGGGTGTATTTAAAACCAACTCTGGGTTCAAGGCCTGCGTAGGTATTGTACACTTTTCCTGCGGTGTAGTTTATCGTGTCGGTCACATCATATTCATCATTATAATTATGAGTAGTACCTTTCCCTATGTTTTGAAAAACAGAGAACCTCAAACCATAACGGGCAGACAGTCTTGCTGTTAATTTGTGGTCATTGCTAATGTAGACAGCATGTTCTAAGGCATTGATGTTAGGAGTTGTAAATGTGAATCCCGATGTATCTTGTTGTTCAACGGTAATTTTGCTTGGTGAAAATTGATGATAGATACTGTTGAACCCAAATTTTATGGTGTTGTTGGTGTTTGGGAAATAACTCAAGTCGGCTTTAAGGCCTATGTCTTCAATTTGAGAATCCCAGGTAAAGGAAGACACCTCTTGGTCTGCTCCTAAGGAATAGTTGAACTTGCTGTAAACCCCTGTGATATTACTAAATAATTTGGGGCCAAAAATGTGATTCCATCTTGCAGTAGTAGTTATGTTTCCCCAACTAAAACGTGCGAAATCATCAAATTTGAAGACATCTCTGCCAAAATAACTACTTAGGTAGACTCTGTTTTTATTGTTGATCTGATAATTTGCTTTGGCATTAAAATCATAAAAATAGAGTTTGTTTTTATTGACGTCCTCGTCGCTTGAAAGCATTAAAAACAAATCGGCGTATGACCTACGTCCACTTAAAATAAAAGAACCTTTATCTTTTTTTATGGGTGCTTCAATAGTAAGCCTACTGCTTAATATGCCTATTCCTCCGCTTGCTCCAAATTTTTTATTGTTTCCGTCTCTCATTCTTATGTCCAACACGGAAGATAATCGACCCCCATACTCAGCAGGTATCCCTCCTTTGTAGAGTTGTAAGTCCTTGATAGCATCGGCATTGAACACAGAAAAGAAACCTAATAAATGCGAAGCATTGTAAACAGGCGCTTCATCTAGCAATATCAAGTTTTGATCGACAGCACCACCACGCACATAAAATCCGGTACTGGCATCTCCTAGTGATTGAACTCCAGGCAATAACTGAATGGTTTTTATAATGTCAATTTCACCCATAAAAGCTGGCAACTCTTTTATGCTCGTCATTTTCATTTGTACCGTACTCATTTCCAGAGACTCTACATTTTTATTGGGTTTGTCGGTGACAACGGTTACTTCTTGAATGTTTTGAGCAGCAGGAGTAAGCTCAATATTTAATTGAACGTCTTGGTTTAGAACTATTTCTTTAGTGATAGACTTATATCCAATGTAATTAAATTTGAAATGATAGGTTCCTGATGCGATAGAGGCTGAATAAAAGCCATAGGTATTTGAACTTGTTCCTGTTTTTAATTCTTCAACAAAAACGGTTGCTCCAATTAATTCTTCTCCGTTTGACGCATCCTTGATGATTCCACTTAAGGTAAATTTTTCTTGAGCCTCAGAAAAGATGCTTAGTGCTAAAAACCAAGCTAATAACGTTAGTCGCATGAATTGATTCTATTTTAACTAAATGTATTAAACTAAAATAAAAAGTCAATTTGTCAAGCGAGAAACGTTATTGCTTTTTATTTTGAAAATGTGTCCATGTTTGATTTTCAGCTGTTTGAACAGTAATGAATTGGTCAAGGACTAATTTGTTGTTTAATCTATCAATGGACATGTTGGCTTCTTGGCTAGAATTCATGTCTACAAACCCATATCCTTTTGAGATATTAGTTATTCGATCTTTAATAATAACGATGTTGTTGACAACACCATAAATTTCAAAAAATGCGCGTAGATCTTTTTCTTCCAATGAAAAAGGTAAGTTGCCAACATGCAAAATCATTAATCTTCCTCCTCTTCTTCTGTACTAAACCCCTGATCAACTTCTTGTTTTGAAGCCATTCTTACGGCAAGTACTTCCCCTTGAAAATTCAATGTAGCACCAGCTAATTCATGATTGAAATCAACGGTAACGGTATCTGTTCCTACTTCTGTCACTTCTGCTTCAACAGACTGACCATCTTCAGTGGTAAGGGGTACCCAAACGCCTTCTTTCACACCTTCCTCGTCAAATCTACCATCGATATGAAAAATTTCTTTTGGTAACTCCACTACACTATCTTCTGCGTAAACACCATATGCTTCTTCTGGTGAAACTGTAAAATCAAATTTAGCACCTACCTCAAGTCCTTCAATTTCTTTTTCAAACCTCGGTAAAAGAGCTTCTTCTGTAAAAAGAAAAATAAATGGATTAGAATCTTCAATGCTTTCCATGATTTCTCCTTCAGCATCGTCCAAACGCATGATGTAACTAAGGGAAACGACTGTGTTCTTGTTGACTTTCATAAAATTGTACTTTAATTGTTAGCAAAATTACTGTTATTTCGTTGAGAATTCATTAGGAGTGTATTAGTTTTTTTTATTTTTGAGACCTTATTATTTCAACACTAATTAAATATGATTAAATCACTTAGATTCTTATTGCCTGTATTAATTGCGCTATCATGTCTAAGTGTTAATACCCAAGCACAAAATTATTCCACTTCTTATTTTAAAAAGAAAGCAACAAATGTTGTGAAAGTTGCTGTGCTTGATCAACGATCTAATGTTAATGGAGTATATGTGCGCATTGCACGTGAATTAATGGGAAGTGATTTTGTGATTACAAACGCAGCAGGAGTGATGGTGTTGATGGGTACTTTTAATAACGATTCTTTCACATTTGATAGTGAATTGTTCACTGGCGCAAGAAAACAAGATTATTTTTTAAGCCTATTTAGAGATAACAAACAATTAGCCAGTGAAAAGCTGATGTTGTAATTAATCTTAGTTATATAAAAAGGAGGGCTAATCTAGAAATAGGTTAGCCCTCTTTTTTTTAATTAAAGTTTACTGTAGTTAAGTTGATAAAATCTTTGATCCTATCATCTATTTCTGAGCTAGTCAATGATTCTAATTTTTCAGTCCCAAATTCTTCTACACACTTTGATGCCATGGCAGAGCCCATAATTAACGCTCGTTTCATGTTATCAAACGAGATATCATCTGTTTTAGCTAAATAGCCAATAAATCCACCAGCAAACGTGTCGCCGGCTCCAGTTGGGTCTTTCACTAATTCCAATGGCATGGCTGGCGCAAAAAACATGTTTTGTTTGTCAAACAATAACGCTCCATGCTCTCCTTTTTTGATGATAAGAAAGCTTGGTCCCATGGTCAATATTTTTTTAGCAGCTAATGCCAACGAATATTCTCCACTCAATTGGCGTGCTTCTTCGTCGTTTATGGTTAACACATCAACACGAGCAACTACTTCTTTTAATTGATCTAAAGCAATATCCATCCAAAAATTCATGGTGTCTAAGACAACTAATTTCGGTTTTTCTTTCAATTGGTCTAACACACTCAATTGAACAGCGGGTGCTAAGTTACCTAGCATGACATATTTTGACCCTTGAGCACTTTCTGGCACCAATGGCTCGAAATGTTCTAGCACGTTAAGTTCAGTCACTAAGGTGTCTCTTGAATTCATGTCGTTGTGATATTTCCCAGACCAGAAAAAAGATTTCTCTCCTTTTTTGATTTGTAATCCATCAAGGTTCACACCACTCGATCTAAGTAAAGCAAGTTTGTTTTCTGGAAAATCATCTCCAATAACAGAGATCAAATGACTTTCGCTGACAAAATTAGC
>JBLIDJ010000050.1:0-17901 GCA_047634195.1 Flavobacteriales bacterium | reverse complement strand
TAAGTGACACCATTCAGCAAAGCATTGAACAATTATTATCTGAGGTTATCTTACCAAACAACAGCTACGAAATTGACATGAGGTGGTCGGGTATTATGGGTTTGGGAAACAGTAAAAAAGTGATCATAGAACGAACTTCCCCACACATTTCTACAGGAATAAGGCTCGGAGGAATGGGCGTTGCTATCGGTTTTGAGGTTGGGAACAGCTTATCAGACATTATATTAAATAAACTTTAGGTAACACTCACTAACAAATGATTATAAGCATCTTAAGCTACGAGTATGACACAATGTCAGCAAAGAAAAAGATGCTTTTTTGCACTTTTCCTTCTTCGTTTTTCCACTCGTAATCTTTTTGTACGACACCTTGATTTTTAATTTTTAGTGACTCATTAAAAATGGGCCCCTCAAAAACAAAACTGTGAAATTCTCCATTTTCTCCACAAGGATCTACCTCCTCTGGAAATGATTTCACCAACTCATTTGTAAGTATTTCCCCAGCGTACTTCCTCCCCATTTTTTCATTCACACAACAAAGCATAGTTTTGAAATTGGCCCTCATAAATTCTTGAACAAGTTGGGAAGTATTTTTTCCCCACAATGGAAAGAGACATTTCAAACCAACCAAAGCGGTTTGTTTTTCTCTGTATAATTTTAAATCTTCTAAAAATATATCGCCAAATGCAACATGGGTAACCCCTCTCCTTTTTTGATTTTCAAGAGCGAGCTTCATGTTTTGCTCATACTCTTCATTGGTTGCTTTTTCAATGTACACGATGCTCAATGGCAAACCGATGGATTTTGCCTGTAGTTTTATCAAAGACTCATGCACACCATGCATTGACACACGTAGGTGAGTTTTATTGATTGTCGTCAACAGTCCCGTTATCTCAACTGTAGGGTCTTGCTGTAATTGATACAACGCAAAGGCAGAGTCTTTTCCGCCACTCCAGCAAAACAGTACTTTTTTCTTCATTAGTAAAAAACTAAGTCATTAGGTATATATCCACAGGTAAATTGTTCTACATAGTCTCCTATGGCTGTGTAATGAATCACTTCTCCTTGCTGCACGTAGTCTACAGCATCTGTCAACCAAATATCACCATTTGTCGGGTTTACATTTAAACCATAATACAAGGTTCCATTTGTTTGATTGATAATTGTTTCGATATTGATCTCAGATGATGTGTAACTAACTGTTTTCACCCCATTATTCAACACAAGTATTCTATTATTAAATGTGTCATAGGTCACGTTACCAAAACCATACTGAGCATCTGTAATGGTGCTGGTTACTTTATTTTGCGCCATGTTGTAGTACGATAAATTAGGTTTTTCATTTTTACGAAGATCACCAGTTGTTCCAACCCATACTCCCGAACCATCAAAACTTAAACTGGATGCACCATAACCCACATAAAAACTATCTACGATGGCTGCTAATTCTGTATTAATAACATAAACAAAAGGCCTTCTGAAGTTTGTTACATACAGTTTGTCTTGAACCATAATTACTTCATCTGAACCTGAAGGTAGCACCGTGCCCGGTATATCATAGTCTGGCAAATCTATTTTGTGCTTTATCTCATAGGTAGACAAATCTAATCCTAACACATTGACAGAATCGTATTGCGTCACCCAAAGCGTGTTGTTTACTTCATCAACTTGCATGTATCTTGGTCCACCTGGTAGCGAAATAGTTGCAATTTTCTCTAAAGAATTTACCTGCATCACTTCAATTTTGTTGCTATAGTCTAAAGCCAAATACGCCTTTTCTTTGTGTATAATCATCGATTGAAAAGTATCTCCTAAAGGCTCATTCGTTTTAGCTTTCACTATTTGATTGCTTATTTCCTTGTTCTCAAAATGGACATAGGACAAGGAAGCGTTATTATATGTGAAATTCCCTTCGTTTACAACAAATACACCTGAGAGCGAAACCACATCATTGACCAAGTCTGGTTTTTTTTCTTCCAGTTTTTTACAAGACATCATACTCGTGATAATCACTATAAAAAGCACATTTATTTTAACCATAATTTTCCTGTAAAAACATTATTTTCTTTTGTTATTATTTGATACAAAACAACAAAATCATCGCCCGGTACTGTCATTTTATTAGCCTTAGAAGTTGCTATTAGTTTACCCGAAATAGAAAACACCTGTAATTCATTGTCTCCTTGAGCACCAATCAAACTAATCACTCGATTATCAATTCGAATTTTTGGAGGTTTTTGTGTGTCAATACTTACTGTTATTGATTTGGATATGGACGCAAATCCATCGCCGTTTCCTCCTTTATATTGAGCATAACTGCTTGTTGATAGAACAACAGAACATATAACAATTAAAAACTTCACCATGTCAAAACTCCTCTTCCTCCGGCAGTGTTTCGCCTATTTTCTGTTGTTAAATCAATGTAAAACCTATCTGAAACTGCTAAATCTCGGAATAGCCCAAATATGCCACTATTCCATGCTCCTCCTCTATGGGCTGCTGCATTTACATCCCACGAGCTTTGATTAAAAGTTCCTGAAACACTTAATTCACCATCTCCATTCGTTGCATCAAACAACAATCCTTGGTCATATGCTTTAATGGCATATTCCCATAAATTGCCACTCAGTTCCATAACACCATAATAAGATGCTCCTGCTTCTACTCTACTGCTCGTTGCGTTGGCTGCAAAACCTGATCTCAACCCTCCTTTTGGCCCAGCGTAGCCATGACTAGCTAATCCTACGCTATCATTCCCTGTTTCAGATACTGTTTCAGAATCTAAACCATCACTAACAATTGTATTGGCATCTTTGACATAAGGTGTTCCCCATGCAAATTCTTGTGGAATAGGTTCTAATTGTCCTCTACACATTTTCTCATATTCAAACTCAGTAAAAGGCCTTAATCCTGCCCAATCAAGGTATGTAGCTACATCTTCGAAGTTTAGAAAATTACAAGCTCTATCGCCACCGTCGTTTAATTCATTAAACACTCCATTGTTATTACCATCTACACCATAATGTGCAGAACTATTCAAGGATGAGTTTCCCATAATGGAAACACTAATTCCGTTTCTGTTGAACACAACATTTCCGTCATAAAAAGCAAATTTTTGTTCACCAGCCGGGTTGTTTTTTACTCTGTTCGTTTGCTGAGATAAGTCCAACGTGTTTAAAAAAGCTACGTACTGGTTTTGAGAAACTTCATATTTCATGGCATAAAACCCCATGTACCCTTTTGGGAAATCAGAAGGAATATCGTTGGTCAACCCTATTTCATCAGCCCACAAACCTGACACTGAATCTACTGTAATCCTTTGTTCGTTTTCCACTAAAAAGGGTGCGTGATTAGGTGCTTTGTACAAGTGGTTTTTACTTGTTCCATCTCCTACATAAAAAGCAGCTTCAGGTATCCAAACCATTTCTATTGCTTGCACTACGACTTCATTCGCATTGGATGGCAGAGCATCGTTGAATGTAACAACTACCTTATCGGAAACTGAAACCCCTGCTATTGATTGACTTGGAGTTATTATTACACCAGCTCCTTGCACATTGGTAGAAACATCAAAAATTTGATTACTACTAAGTACTTGATAAAACGGTGTGAGATTTAAATGTATCCAAACCCCTTGATCATTTTTATATTTTGCAAAAAGCCAAACAGCATCGTTATTCCCTGGTGCTGAAGTTGGTGTATTCCAAGCATAATCCCAAGCCACATCCACTGACAATTGATTGGAATCAATTGTCAAATTAGACAAACGAACACCACTAGACTTGGCTGATTGCCAAGTCAAGAGTGTTATGAATAATATGAAATATGATATTCTCACTTATAGTTTTTCAAAAGTGGTGGTTATGAATGACTCATCACTCATAATTTCTACTAAATAAAGCCCCGTTGGTAAACCTGACACGTCAAGAGTAGTTTTACTTCCATTCATGTTTGAAAGCATCACTAGTTTACCGTCAATTGTTCTAACGGCTACTTGTGCTTTCTCAGCATTTGCCAAAACCAATGTTATTTGATCTCTAGCTGGATTAGGATAAACATTAAGTACCTCGTTATTTAATTCCGAAATACTACTCACATCCATTACATTAAAATACACGGTAGCAGTGTCCGTTAAGTTAAAACTATCGTACACAGTATATCTTACACTGTCTACACCTGCAAAACCAACTGTAGGAATGTAGTTGTACATAGAGTCACCTACCATAAGTATCTGACCATTTGGCGTAAACATATTTTCAAAGGTGACATTTAGTTGACTTCCTTCAGACATGTCTGGGTCGATATCATTGATCGTAACATCAAACACTAAAGAAGAATCTTGGAACAATTCAAAGATATCAGAGATCGCTTCTGGTCTAAAATTTTGCAATAAGGAAATAGATGATCCAGAAATATCAACTGAAACAGAATCATATGTCATACCATCAAATAATCCCGTTCTAGTAATTTGTCCAAAAGAGAAAAAATCAGTGTTGATGCTGTAAATTTCAAGGTTGTTCGCATCAATTTCGAAATCGGTATACTTAATATTAGGAAGATCATTTGACATAGTCCAATCTTCATAATCAAATCTGGCAATTCCATTTCCAAAATCACCCACTAAAAAGCCTTCTAACTCTTTGATGCTTCCAACAATATTATCAACATTTAGCACTCTTAAAGAATCTGTCGTTAAATCATACTTAAAAATGACTGCACTCACTATTACTTCATTCCAGCTTGCGTCGTAATAAGCGTTTTTAGCTACTCCAATGATATTATTTTCTACTGCATGTAATTGCTTAATCCCGTTTAGTAAGGTGTCTGCCATTACAATTTGAGACTTTCCAATAGTATCTAGATCATACGCTTTTATAACCCCAAAATTGTCTTCTGTATACGACACTAATAAACTGTTGCTTAGTTCATGATATGTCATCCCTCCTGTATTGATATTTAGGGAATCTTTAAAAACACTTGTATTTAAGTCATTTTTATCCAATACTTCCAAATACTGCTCGTCATCGGTACCAAAACCTTTAAGAATAGCTACATGCTCATTTGTTACTAAAATATCTTTAGCACCATTCATGTTTTCTACCACAACATTGTCACTTTCTATTACAGGATACGCGACCAATAAGTCACCACCTGAAGGATGTCCAGAAGCCCTACCAATGTGTACATATGCAAACTCATCAGCGTAGTACGCGAAATTTGAAAAGTCTCCAGGAATTGAGTCAATAGTGATTACTGAATTAGTATTTGACTCATAGAAGCCCGCTTTGACTAAATTGCCCGGGGCACCAAATGATCCACCAATGCTATATACTGCACCTATGGTTACAAGATCTTGCGATTGCACATCGCCAAAAACCGTGAGTATGCTACAGCCTATTACGATTTTTTTAAGGTAATTTTTTTTCATGTTTGTTGTGTTTTAAATTATAAATAAGGTTAATGGCGAAATTTCGTCCCATCATGGGCCGTCCTTTCACCAGTTGATATGAGGTGTTAAATAAATTGTTAAGTTTTATTGAAAATCGTAGACTTTGATGCTGCTTCCAAGAAAATAAGCGGCTTACACCAACATCTATCAAGTCAGTCGCTGGCAAATATGCAGAATTGTCGGAAGTAATGTACCTACCTCCAAGGTGTTGCAATTGACAAAACAATTGAGTGTTTTTATAAGCTGTTTTCAATAAGACATTACTGGTTTGAAATGGCACATAAATCAATTGTTTTCCTACACTTTTATCATTATCAAATTTTGCTTGTTGATTTCTTGAAACAATGTAATTACTGTTTGCTATCAAGGTGAAATCTACTTTATTGAGTTTTGTTGTCAACTCAATACTGCCTTCAAGGCCTTGATTAATCACTTGTTGTTTGTTTTCTGGTGACCATGAATTTCCGTTTGGCAACCAAATAATCCAATTGTTGATATCCCCATAAAAGGCATTGACAGTTGTTTTAAACTGCAAATGTTGTTGTGTTATTAGCTTAGAAACCCCTAGTTCAGATGTCCAACCATCTTCAGGTTTTAACAGTGGATTACCTAGTGGGTACCAGTACAAATCATTGAAACTTGGAAGTTTAAACACACGAGCTGATTTCAAAAACACTTGCCATTGTTTGTTTGGCACAAACACATATTCGAAACTTGGTAATGGGATTAATGATACATTCTCTACTATATGAATGCCAAGACCTGAACTAAACTCATGTTTACGTGTAGCATATTTGAGAGATAGTCCTGTGTAACTGCGGTGTTGCTTCTCTGTTTTTTGATAACCTGTTGACTGAACAGCATAATATTGATGCTGTGCTACATATTGCCATTGTATGCTTTTTTTAATGATTCCTTTGGCTGTCCAATTGTTTTGAAGGGTATTGGATGATGTGTTTGACAATAAACTTATCTCTGGATCAGCGTATCCTAATTCATCCCAAACAAAACCCGTAGTTAGTTGCGATGACCAAGATTTTTGATAGTACTTCCATGTAGCACTCATTTTAAAGCTTTCTCCGTCTATGTTTGCCTCATTTTCGAGCTGTCCTATCGTGTTTGGAATGTTTCTATGATTGTTGTTGTACCAATAAGCAAGTTTCAAACTGCTACGAGTTCCTAATTGTGTTTTGTGCGATCCTAAGACTTGAGTTTGAAAAACCTCGCCATGTTTTTGATAAGTGCCGTTTTCACTAATATAAAAATTGTTTTTGGCCTGTTGATAAGAAGCACCTAATCGATGTTGCCATTTTTTGGTAACATGATTACTCAATACATATTGTTGCTGCTCACCATAAGATCCAATAGATGCTCCTACTTGACTGTAATTGTTTAACTCATGCGCATTTAACCGAACTGTTCCACCTGATGATGCAGCACCAATATTGGCACTAACAGTAGGCCCTTTATGAATTTCAATATGGTTAAAAAACCAATTGGGTAAAGTTGAAAAATCTACTTGGCCTAGTGAAGCTGATTGTAAATTAATGCCTTCCCAAAAAACCGTGGTATGACTTGCTCCTGTGCCTCTTAAGCTGATAGTAGCTATTTGTCCATTGCCGTAACCTTTGATAGAGCCTCCTGTGTATACTTGTATCAGCTGACCTAAATGCTGAAAAGTGAAAGGAGCTTTTTTAAGAGAGTCAATGGAGATTTTGGATCTTGACAAACCTTGGTCGTCTAGTTTTTTATAGACAACAGCTTGCTTAAATGTTATCGTATCTGATTGACCCCACAGGCTGTGGAAGGTCAATAAAAAAGCGATATATGTCAGAACCTGTTTCATAATATAAAATGCAGGGAAAAGACATTACCGCCCTCAAAGAGAGTGCAGTAAACATGCTTTTATCCCGAAAGCTGATACGTTTATATGTGTATTTGGCAGGTATTCTGACTCGTTCCAATTAAATAACCTTCCCAGTATTACCAGTGGTATATATATTTAATCATTGAGGAACTTACAGCTGCGGGAACAGTCTAGGATTCACACCTAATTCCCTTTTAAGCTAATGCACCAATTACGAGGCAAAAGTATATTAAATTCTTAATGAATTAACAAAACAATAGATAATCACTTCCTTTTTGCATATCCAATGCAGTAAAGTTAGCTATGATTTCTTGTTGTTCTTCAGGGTTGCTTACCGCCACAATCCAGCAGACATCAGGCATTGTTTCTTCTATTACAAGCCTTTGCAGTGTTTTGTCGTAAATAGGTACTATCAGTTTTTTTTCGTTATTGGTAAGCCATAGAAAGTCAACCATATTATGAATGAAATATTGAGCGATTTTTTTTCCTTTTTTACCTGCTCCTATTACATAAAACCTCTTATTTGGTTTTAGTTTGAGCAGCCAATCTAATTTAAGTGGTAAAAAAGTATTTTCGGCATAATGCTCATCTGTTCGAGAGGCTCTTTTTTCGTGATCTCTCCATAGGTGAATTACCTCGGGCACTACCGAAACTGCTAATCCCATTTCCAAAAACCGGAAAGCTAAATCGTAATCTTCTGGATATTGGAGGCATTTAAATCCATCTAACTTTTCTATGACCGAACGATGAACCATCCAAGATGGGCTGGGTATCACACATTCTTTAAATATATCATGGTAGGGATTGTCAGATAACAAATTGTTATTCATCCACTTCTCATACTTCAAATATCCATCTTTAATTTCTGCTTGTTCTTTAAAATATTTAATCAAACCAGTTGAAACGGAAGTAAGCGGTGCTTTTTCCAATGCATGAAGCAATAATTCCAGCTTATTGGGAACCATTAAATCATCGGCATCCATGCGAGTAATAAATTCTCCTTTACAATGCTTGAAGCCTGTTATTAATGCCTCAACAATACCTACTCCTTCATTGTCAATAACTTTTATTCTTTTTTCGAGCACAAACATTGATATAACATCCATTGTATTATCCGTACTATGATCGTTAATCAAAATTAGCTCCCAACCATTAAGTGACTGGCTGATAATGCTCTCTAAGGTTTTCTCAATAAATACCCCCGCATTTTTGGCAGGAATAATAATCGATATTAAAGGTTTCGTCATATTATATACCAAGGTATTATTTTGAATCATTAACTTAGGCCACAAATAAAAGAAGAACTTTATGAATTGTAAGAAATGGTCATTTATTTTAATGATCACATCGATTTGTATTTGGAGTTGTGACAAAGTAGGTTCGAAATCAGAACCTGTATCTACATATAATTCTATATTACAATGCACCAAAACTAATCGCTATAATTATGAAACTGACATTCAACCTTTATTAATTTCACATTGTTCAGACCAAGGTTGTCATAATGCTGCCACTCCTCAAGCCGGACTAAACGTGCATAGCTATACTTCTGTTAAGAATACGGTGTTAAAAGAATCTAGTAAGTTTATAAAAAGAATTAAACACGAAGTTGGTGCCTATCCAATGCCTCCATTGACAAGTAAAAAAGAAGCGTTAAACAACGAACAAATAATGATGACCATTTGCTGGATTGAAACAGGAATGAGTAAAATTTAATATTGAATGAACAAAAAATTATGCCTCCTTGCATTTCTAACATTTTATGCAACCACACTTATCCACGCACAATCTTCTAATCACATAAAAGTAGATCTTGAAAAACTAGCACAATCAAGTCGTGTATTGTATTTAGCTGCTCATCCCGACGATGAAAACACGCGATTGATTAGTTATTTAGAAAATGATTTAAAAATTAGAACGGCTTATTTATCATTGACGCGTGGTGACGGCGGTCAAAATTTAATTGGCACAGAAAAAGGTGCTTCTCTAGGCATGTTGAGAACACAGGAATTGCTGGAAGCAAGAAAAATAGATGGAGCTGAGCAGTTTTTTACCAGTGCTGTTGATTTTGGTTATTCAAAAACGGATGAGGAGACGTTTGAAAAGTGGAACAAAGATTCTATCCTTCATGATGTTGTTTGGGTTATTCGCAAATTTCAACCTCATGTCATCATTACCCGTTTCCCTCCTAATTCAAAAGCGGGACACGGTCACCACACTGCCTCAGCTATTTTGGCAGAAGAAGCGTTTGACCTTGCAGGAGATAAAAATGTTTTCCCAGAACAACTAGCTTTTGTCGACGTATGGAAACCCACCCACTTATACCAAAACACCAGTACTTGGTGGGACAAATCTTTGCCAGAAAAAGCATTAACTAACGATAGTATCCTTGCCATAAATGTGGGCGGGTACAATCCATTGCTAGGAATGTCGTATGGCGAAATTGCTTCTATGGCGCGCAGCAAGCATCGTTGCCAAGGTTTTGGATCTGCCTTGCAACGTGGCGAACAAATAGAATACCTCACTTTATTGAAAGGTAAATCACAACCATCCTTCCAACAAGTATTTGCTAATAATTGGCTTACCTTAAAAAAAGGCAAGGAAATAGACCAGTTGATTACTTCTATTAATCAAGCGTTCGATTTCGAAAATTCACAAAAAAGTATGCCACAATTAATTGCTTTACTAAAACTAATTGAATCGAATAATAGCCCTTGGTTGGCTGAAAAAAAAGCATTGATAAAGCGTACTATTCTGGCATGCAGTGGAGTGTTTGAAGGTTGGTATAGCAACAAACCCTATTACTTATCTATTGATAGCATGGTGGTTGAACAACGACTTATAAAACGGATTAAATCACCCTTAACATTCATCTCTGCCACATATGATGGAATCTCTCTTAAAACTAACTTAGAAGTTAATACAATGGCTTCGCAAGAGTTTAAAAGCAAATTAACACAACACCCTTATTCTATTCCGTATTATCTTGAGCATCCTTTCACAAATAGGTTTACGTCCTCTAGTTACGAAACACTGGGCTTACCCGAAAACAATGTTTCATTCGTGGGAATATCCAACTGGGAATTTAAAGGATTTCAATTTGAAGTAAAAAATCCAATCGTCTATAATTATGTCGATAGGTCTATTGGGGAAATAAACACTCTTATCCAAGTGTTGCCAGCAATAAGCATTACACTTGACAAACAAACGTTGATCACTAAAAATCAACAATCAAAAAGCATCACTTTTACGCTTGAAAACAACACCAACGAAATCATTACAAACACACTCAAGGTATTGTCTAAGAACAATATGGGCGTAAATCCTGGTACACTAATTATTACACTTCAACCCTTAGAAAAAAGCACACATATCATTAACATCACTCCCACAAAAAACACAAGCGAAGACATTATTCAATTTGCATGGGGAAATCAATTAATTAACCAAGTTGTTACAGTCGATTACGACCACATTAACAAACAAACCTGGGTTTCACCTGCTGCGCTCAATGTTAAAAACATTCCGTTGATTATTGGTAAAGAAAAAATAGCATACATCAATGGTAGTGGTGATGAAGTAGCTGATTATTTAAGAATATTAGGCTATCAAGTAAGTCTTTTTGATGAATCTGATTTGGATACTTTCGACCCTAGCAAATATGATGTCGTATTGCTAGGTATTAGAGCATTAAATGTCAACAAAGGCATTAGTGGCATCAAAGAAAAGCTCAACACATTTGTCAATAATGGAGGTCGATTAATTGTACAATACAACACCAATAGAGGTTTGTTAAGCCCATATTTGGGTGAAGCATCTTTTACTATTTCAAGGTCGCGTGTAACCGACGAAGCAGCTGAAATGACCTTTTTAGCTCCAAATCACCCTATCTTGGATTATCCCAACAAAATAACCCAAAACGATTTTAATGATTGGGTACAAGAACGGGGATTGTATTTCGCCAACGAATGGGATTCGTCTTATACTCCTATTATTGCTTGGAACGATTTGAATGAGGATCCACAATATGGAGGGCTTATTGTTGCCAAACAAGGAAAAGGCAGTGTGGTTTATACTGGTATTTCTTTTTTCAGACAATTACCTGCAGGTGTACCTGGCGCTTATCGTTTATTCGCTAATATTATAAGTTTTAAATATGACTAATAACGAAGACAAACCACCCTTTTTTAAATCATGGCGAGGCGTTTATTTCTTTGTATTGATTTGGCTTACAGCCATTATTCTTTTGTTTAACTTCTTAACCCATTATTATTCATGAGTTGGATAGACTGGCTGGTACTTTGCGGAACGCTTATTGGCATTATCGCCTATGGTACATGGAAAACAAGGAAAGACAAAAATGTAAGTACATATTTAAAAGGCGATAGCGAAGCAAAATGGTGGGGCATTGGCCTTTCTATTATGGCTACACAAGCGAGTGCCATTACGTTTTTGTCCACACCTGGGCAAGCGTTTGAGGAAGGAATGGGTTTTATTCAGTTTTATTTCGGAATGCCCATTGCTCTTATTCTCATTTGTTTGTTTGTTATCCCGCTTTATTTCAAACTGAAGGTATATACTGCCTATGAGTTTTTGGAAAATAGGTTTGACTTAAAAACACGTTGGTTAGCGGCTTCTTTGTTTCTTATCAGCAGGGGTTTGTCGGCAGGTATTACCATCTACGCGCCGGCTATCGTACTGTCCAGTATGCTGGGATGGCACTTGGGCCTTACCATTTTTATTATTGGTGGCATGGTTATCATTTACACTGTTGCTGGTGGAACAAAAGCAGTGAGTCAAACACACAAATTGCAAATGGGTGTGATGATGGGTGGAATGATTGTAGCCCTTATCATGATCTTTGAATACTTAAGCCCCAACATTTCTCCCAGTGATGCTGTCACTTTTGCAGGTAAACTTGGGAAAATGAATTTAGTGGATTTAGAGTTTAATCCTGCGTCAAAATACAATGTTTGGTCAGGTTTGATAGGTGGTTTGTTTTTAGCCCTCTCCTATTTCGGAACCGATCAGTCGCAAGTACAACGATACTTATCTGGAAAGAATAAAAAAGAAATTAAGCTGGGCCTTATGTTCAATGCTTTGTTTAAAATTCCTATGCAATTCTTAATCCTCTTTATTGGTGTTATGGCGTTTGTGTTTTATCAGTTCAACAAGCCTCCTTTGTTTTTTAACACAGTAGAATTAAGCAAAATTGAACAAAGTGTACATATGCCAAAATTGCTAGAGTTGGAAGAAAAGCACAACCAAGCTTTTGATTACAATAAACATGCTTCTGAGCAATTGGCAAGTGCAATTGCCCAAGATGATGAGACAGAAATTGATTTGTGGGCAAAAAACGTTAATAATAGTCAGGCTGCCTTAAGCGATCTTAAAACAGAAACAAAACAACTGCTAACCTTGGTTGACCCTGATGCAGAAACCAAAGATGGTGACTACATGTTTATCTCGTTTATCATCAAGTATTTGCCTGTTGGATTGGTTGGTTTATTGTTAGCTGTAATATTTAGTGGGGCCATGTCATCTACATCTGCCGAAATAAGTGCATTGGCAAGTACTACGATGGTAGACTTTTACAAACGAAAAGTAAGACCCAATGCAACTGAAAAACATTATTTGTTTAGCTCTCGTGTTACTACTCTATTGTGGGGACTATTGGCTTTATTTTTCGCCAATGTAGCCTCCTTGTTTGATAACCTCATTGAATTGGTGAATATCCTAGGTTCATTATTTTACGGTACTATTTTAGGGATTTTCTTGATTGCTTTCTTTTTCAAAAAAATTGGAGGAACGGCAACTTTTATTGCTGCTTTAATGAGTGAAGTGATAATCGTTAGTTTGTTTTTCTTGAATAAGTATGAGGTAATTTCTATTGCTTACTTGTGGTACAACCTTATTGGGCCGGCATTGGTTATTCTATTTTCTTTTGGAATTCAACAAATCATTCGAATGAAAAAGTAGCATCAATGAATGGTTGGTCAATCAATTCAAAATAACCTTTGAGAGCAACATATAATTACCTGCACACACAAGCACCATGAAATTTATCACTGCTAAGCGCATATAACAATAGCCTCAAAAACTATCTGAATATCCTAATCGTACTAAATTGTTGTGCATACTAAGGTTACCATTTAGTGATTATAGGCTATATGTAAACAAAAAAAAAGGTGCTCTAACAAGCACCTTTTTTAATTTGATAAAGTAACAATATACTTACATGGTTTTCCAAGAAGCAACATTATCGTCGTTCATGTTCACATATTGCTGGTAATTTGCTTCCATGGCTAGTTTTTTAGATTTTTTTGCAGCTGCTATTGCATTTTTAAAATCATTATTAGCCGCGTATGCTAGTGAGAGTGTATAAACGTTCCAAAATTTCTCTTCGATATTCGTTGATTTTTTCGCCCAAATTAAGGCTTGATTTACGTCTAAATCGGTATCTAAGTAGTATCGAGATGCTTTGTTGTAAACACTATAAGCATTTTCAATTTCATCTAATTTTGAGATGATATTCGTTTTTGATTGCTCAACACTGTTACAGTTCACAGTAACTGTTACAGCTGTTTTTTCCCAACGAATGGTCAAATCAGCCATTTCCTTTTTAAAGTTATTCAACTCTATGGTTAAGGTTTCGGTCATCGGGACCTCTTTAGATTTTACGTTAATTCTAATTAAGTCTTCTTCTTCTTTATATTCCCCAACTCCCCAAAAGGTTGTGTTTTTGTGTAAAATTACTGTCCATTCTGTTTTCCCAGGAATCGTGTACAGTGCATATTTACCCGCAGGAACTTTTCTACCACCAAACACTACATCGGTTGAAAAACTAATCTTAGTAGAAGCATTGGCACCTGTGCGATACATAGCGTCAAATGGGACTAAGTCTCCGAAGATTACTCTATCTTTTGCGCTTGGCCTGCTATATTCTAAGCTAATATCGGTTAAACCAACACGTTGTTCTATTTTGGCTAAAGGGCTTGGTTGTGGCAGCTCTTGTGCTACTGTAAGACCTGTAACCATTAATAATCCAGTAATTAATCCTATTGACTTTTTCATATTCTTTTTATTCTATTGATTAAAAATTTAGACCAAAAATACAAGATTTTATGGGTTGATTTCAATAAAATTGGGAGTAGATATTCAATTAATATCATTTTAGACAAATTACAAAACATATTTTAAGTTGAAAACACTCGCAGACTTGTTAAAGTCTCATTTCTATATATTTATATAGCACACCATCATGTCTAAAAAACAGCTACTTATTATGCGGGGCTAAACTAGGTTTCAACAGCAAAATGTCTAGCCACGACACTATTTGTAATGTTAAAAAATGTGCATTACCCTGATTTATTATTTGATAACCTGTTGGCATTACCTAACATTAACAAATAATATTTTATACCGCTATAATGTTAGATGCTTAAAAAATGAATGCTGTTATTTACATTTGATAATGCTTTAAATAATCACTGTGCTTTCTACTGCGGCAAGATGCCGCGGCCTTAAAGACGTAGCGAGACGCTACGCCGAGCTGGGGTAAGTGAAGACGCTGGAATTGATATGATTGGTGAACAATACAAATATTATGAAGTTTCTATTAAAAGCACACCCGTACCTAATGGATTAAGTTTAAATATTGAAATAGACCTTTTTGGCACTAAAAATGTCACCAAAAATTATGTGTACAACGAAATAATCGCTGTTAACATCAGTCCTGAAGGAAACATCGATTGGTATACCCGTATTCCCAAATACCAGCACACAAGAGATGACTAGGGTTTTTATTCTTCCTATGCTTTAATGGTTCAAAAAGACAAACTACACTTTTTGTATAATGGACACATTGACAACATAAAACTGGATGACAAAAAAGGAAAACATGCCACTTGGAATAAAAAAGCTAAAAAAACAGTAATTATGTACACCACCATTGACAAAATGGGCAAAATGACTCGAACGCCATTTGTTAACGCAAAAAACATTGACCTTATGACACGGCCTAAAGTGTGTGAGCAAATCTCAGAAAGTCAATTTATTTTGTATGGTGAACGCGGAAGTAAAAAATACAAATTTGCTATGATTGCACTTTAGGGGTTCAGCTGTTAATTGTACCTATTATTCGATAATTTCTAAGATATTGGGCTTAAAGTAATTCGGGCCTTTCAGTACTTTTCCATCTTCTCTATAAATTGGTTTACCGTCGGCGCCTAGTTTTGACATATTGCTGCGTTGTATTTCTTCAAACACTTCTCCTATTTTGTGTTGCAGACCATGACTGAGAATAGTTCCGCACAAAATGTAAAGTTGGTCGCCCAAGGCATCGGCTATTTCTACCAAGTTGTTCGACTCACATGCTTCCAAATACTCTTCGTTCTCTTCACGCATCAATTTGTAGCGCAATAGCATCTGTTCTTTGCTTAATTGAGCCGTAGGATTTTCAGCGTTTTTAATGCCAAAAGCATCGTGAAAATCGGCAACATGCGTGATTACATCAGATAATAACAATTCTTTCTTCATAAGTATTTTAATAAAAAATGGCAAACTTCATGGCTAAACCATTTGGTACAATTATTTTTAGCGAAAATTAAGGATTTACTTAGCAAATCAAAATTATTAAAGCTTAACATATTTTAACAGCACCAAGTTGTTATAAATATACTGGCTATTTTATTTTTGCGTTGCTACTAGCATAAAACGTTAAAAGATTATCAATTAAACAATATGGAAACAGCTACAAGTAAGGTTGACATTAAGTCGCTCAATGAGCGCATCGAAAAAGAAAGTGCCTTTGTTGAAATTGTTCAGCAAGAAATGGGCAAAGTTATTGTTGGACAAACTGAAATGGTAGAAAGCCTTTTGTTAGGTCTTTTGTCAAACGGACACATCTTATTAGAAGGCGTTCCTGGATTGGCTAAAACACTCGCTATTACAGCGTTATCGAAAGTGGTTGATGTAGACTTTAGCCGTATTCAGTTTACGCCAGATCTTTTACCGGCCGATGTGGTGGGTACCATGATATACAATCAGAAGAAAGAAGAGTTTAGCGTAAAAAAAGGACCCATCTTCGCCAACTTCATCTTGGCCGATGAGATAAACCGTGCTCCTGCTAAGGTACAAAGTGCTTTATTAGAAGCCATGCAAGAAAAGCAGGTAACTATTGGTTCTACAACATACCCTTTGCCAAAACCATTTTTGGTGTTGGCTACCCAAAACCCGGTAGAACAAGAAGGAACATACCCATTGCCAGAAGCACAAGTCGATAGATTTATGTTGAAAGTGGTGTTGGACTACCCTAAGAAAGAAGAAGAAAAACTAATTATAAGAGCCAACATTGCTAAAGGTGAATACCCAACAGCAAACACGGTACTAAAGCCTGCAGAGATTCTTGCTGCTCGTGAAACAGTACGTGAGGTATACATGGACGAGAAAATAGAGCAATACATTGTAGACATTGTTTTTGCTACTCGATATCCAGACCAAGTTGGTTTAGGAAGATTAACAGACCTTATCAATTTTGGTGCTTCCCCTCGTGCATCTATCAGCATGGCTATTGCTGCTAAAGCATTTGCGTTTATCAAACGCCGTGGATATGTTGTGCCAGAAGATGTGCGTGCTATTTGTCACCGTATTTTAAGACACCGTATTGGCTTGAGTTATGAAGCAGAAGCAGAAAACATTTCGGTAGAAGAAATCATCAACGATATCTTGAACGCAGTAGAAGTACCTTAGTAACTAACCATGGCAACCGATACAAATACAACCGAATTACTTAAAAAAGTACGTCGCATAGAGCTGCGAACACGTGGATTGTCTAACCAGATTTTTTCTGGTGAGTACCATTCTGCGTTTAAGGGCCGTGGTATGGCTTTTTCGGAAGTTAGAGAATACTTGCCCGGAGATGAGATAAGAACCATAGACTGGAACGTTACTGCGCGATTCAACGAGCCTTTTGTGAAAGTGTTTGAAGAAGAACGCGAGCTAACAACGATGTTGTTGGTTGATGTGAGTGCATCTGATGCTTTTGGCACACAAGAGCAACTCAAAAAAGGACTTATTACAGAGCTTAGTGCCGTATTATCGTTTTCTGCTATTCAGAACAACGATAAGGTAGGTGTCATCTTTTTTTCTGACCGAATTGAGAAATTCATCCCACCTAAAAAAGGGAAATCGCACATACTTAGAATTATTCGTGAGCTTATTGAGCTAAAACCCGAAGGAAAAGAAACCAATATTGGTGCAGCCTTAAAGTATTTGTCTAATGTGATTAAGAAACGTTGCGTAACATTTGTTATCTCCGATTTTATTGACACCAAGTTTGAAGACGAACTGAGGTTGGTGAACAAACGTCACGACATGATTGCCTTGCAGGTGTATGACAAGCGTGAGTATGATTTGCCTAACATTGGTTTAGCCAAATTTATTGATGCCGAAACAGGCCAGATAAAATGGATAAACACGGCGGCAAAAAGCACCCGCATAAAATACAAAGCCAAAGCATTGGAGCGAGAAGCTAAGATTACAGAGGTGTTTAGAAAATCAGGTGTTGATTTTACCCGAATTGGTAC
>JBLIDJ010000049.1:0-18025 GCA_047634195.1 Flavobacteriales bacterium | reverse complement strand
TATCACTTGAAGACTTATCTCATCACACTTCGTCCTACGATGATCTTTCTATTGTTGTTGACAGAGCTACCGTAAACAAGGAAGATGAAGATGCTCAAAGCAGGCTCTCAGATTCCATTCAGACTGCCTTTTATGAAGGTCATGGGTATTGTACCATTGAATATTACGATGTTAAAAAAAATGCATCAAAATGGGATTTCTCTAATAAATTTGAATTAGATGGGATGTTGTTTGAAGAGCCAAGCACACATTTTTTTAGTTTCAACAATCCTGTAGGTGCTTGTAAAACGTGTAATGGCTTTGGTGAGGTTATTGGCATTGATTCAAACCTTGTAATTCCAAACAAAACCTTATCTATTTTTGAGGACGCTGTTGTTTGCTGGAAAGGCGAAAAAATGCAAGAATGGAAACATGAATTAATCAATGCTAGCACTAAATTTGACTTCCCTATTCATCGTTCTATCAGTGAATTAACACCTGAAGAATACGATTTATTATGGACTGGCAATGAGCACTTTGCTGGTATTAATGGTTTCTTCAAATTTGTAGAAGAAAACGCTTACAAAATACAATACCGGGTATTATTGAGCAGGTATAGAGGGAAAACACCTTGTCATGATTGTCAAGGAACTCGCTTAAGAAAAGACGCTACTTACGTAAAAATAAATAACAAGTCTATCAGCAATTTGGTGAATATGCCTGTAGATGAATTACTCCCTTTTTTCAACAAATTAAGCATTACCAAGAATCAACAACAAATAGCAAAACGACTTTTAATAGAAATCAACAATAGATTAGGTTATTTGTGCAAGGTAGGCTTGGGATACCTAACACTTAATAGGTTGTCAAACACCTTATCTGGAGGCGAATCTCAGCGAATCAATTTATCTACCAGCCTAGGCAGTAGCTTGGTGGGTAGTATGTACATTCTTGATGAACCTAGCATAGGATTACACCCTAGAGATACCGTTCGATTAATTGAGGTAATTCAATCTCTTAAAAAACTTGGCAACACTGTCATAGTAGTAGAGCATGATGAAGAAATAATGCAAGCAGCTGACCATATTATTGATATGGGACCCGAAGCTGGCCGTTTAGGCGGTGAAATTGTTTTTGAAGGGAATCATGAAGAATTATTAGCGGCAAGTGATTCATTAACAGCTAAATATTTAACCAATCAATTAGAAATTAGCATTCCCCCTATTAGAAGATCTTGGCATGATTACATTTTATTGACTGGTGCTTCAGAAAACAATTTACAAGAAGTAGACGTGAAGTTTCCTCTAAACTGCTTTACCATTGTTACAGGTGTGAGTGGTTCGGGAAAAACGTCATTAATAAAACATGTACTTTATCCGGCTTTAAAAAGACATTTGGGTGAAGCATCTGGTAAAATTGGTTCACACAAAACCTTAGAAGGTGATTTACAACAACTCTCAGCTATTGAGTTGGTCGATCAAAATCCAATCGGTAAATCATCACGATCAAACCCCGTAACGTATGTAAAGGCATTTGATGAAATCAGAGCGCTCATGTCGGAGATGCCTATTTCTATCCAGCAAGGATTAAGACCTTCTGCATTTTCGTTTAATGTTCCTGGTGGAAGATGCGACCAATGCGAAGGAGAAGGTGAAATAACTGTGGAAATGCAATTTATTGCTGATGTTCACCTAAAGTGTGATTCATGTCACGGACAGCGCTATAAACAAGAAGTATTGGATGTGCTTTTTGATGGGAAAAACATCTACGACATCCTTTGTTTAACAATTGATGATGCCATTGATTTTTTTGAAAAACAAACTAAAAATACCACGTGTCAAAAGATTGTTAAAAAGCTATTACCTCTTCAAGAAGTAGGTTTGGGTTATGTACAATTAGGACAAAGCTCCAGCACCTTGAGTGGTGGTGAAGCACAGCGCATCAAACTTGCATCGTTTTTGAGTAAAGGTAAATCGAGCGGTAAAACATTATTTATTTTTGATGAACCCACTACTGGCTTGCATTTTCACGACATTAAAAAATTATTAAAAGCCTTTAATGCACTGATAGAACAAGGTAATTCAGTGTTAGTAATAGAACACCATGCCGACATGATAAAATCTGCTGATTGGGTGATAGATTTAGGCCCTGATGGAGGTAAAAATGGTGGTAAAATTATTTTTGAAGGTATTCCTGAAGATTTGATTGAATGCTCTAATTCACTTACCGGACAATATTTAAAACAAAAATTTAACTAAAGATTCAACCTAATAGTGGAGGGTTGAGTCTTTAGTCTTTTCCTTAATTTGTTAGAACCTTAAACTCTGTTCTTCTATTTTTTTGTCGACCTACTTCTGTTTCATTGTCTAAAATCGGCATAGATTCACCATATCCTTTGTAAGTCAATCGTTCAGTTTTAACTCCGTTTTGTACTAAAAACTCATAAACCGATTTCGCCCTATTTTCAGAAAGCATTTTATTAGCCGTTTCAGGCCCATTGCTATCAGTATGTCCTCCAACTTCAATTTTCATTGCAGCATTTTTATTCATTAAATCAACGAATCGTAATAATTCAATTTTTGAAGCTGGTCTTAACTCAAAACTTCCTGTATTAAAAAACACATTTTTCAATACCATACTTGCCCCAGTTTTTATTGGAGAAAGTGGTATATTTAGTATAAAAGGTTCCTTCTCATTAGCAGTAGCAGTCAATTGAAAGCTCTCTGAATAAAACAAATAGCCTTGTTTAGAAGCATTTACCACATAGTCTTTGTTGGTTGGAACACTAATCATAAATTCACCAGAAGATGGGTCAGAATATGCGCTGGTGATTATTTTTTCACTTTCTAGATCAATTAATTCAAAATGGGCTTCCAATGGATCACCAGAATCTTTATCATACACCATTCCTTTCGCATACGTTACTGCATTAGGACGCAAGTGAGCTGGCAATTCGAAGTAGTACAAATCTAAACCTCCTAGCCCTCCTACTCTATTGGATGCGAAATAGGCATAATTTCCTCTAGCAGAAACTAACAAGCTATTCTCGTTTTTAGAAGTATTAATAGGATACCCTAGGTTCTCTGCTTTTCCCCATTCTCCATTTGGCAATCTTCTGGACAAAAATAAATCTTCACCACCAAAACCAGGATGCCCCGCAGATGAGAAATAAAGTGTTTGATTATCTGGATGAATCAACACCGAAGCTTCATTACCACTGGTGTTTATATTGTTGCCTAATTTCTCAGGTTTACTCCAATATCCATCATTTTGTAGCACACTTGTATAGATGTTCATGTTTTTAACCATTGCCCCTTTTCGAGAGCCTCTCACAAAGTAAAGTGTTTTTCCATCAGAAGAAAACGAAGGCTGAGATTCCCAATTACCTGAATTGATGGTCGGCCCTAAGTTTTTAGCTGGCGACCATTTTTTTCCAATTTTTCTGGCATAAAACAAATCACAACTACCATATCCTTTTCTGTTTGGGCCATAATTCAAGTTTCCATACAACTCGCAAGCAGTATAAATTAACAATTGGCCATCTGCTGAAATAGTTGGCGCTCCTTCATTTAAGATGGAGTTAATTTCAGAACCTAACTCATATGCTGGAAGCCATTTTCCATTGATATTTTGACTCATGTAAAAATCTTCATGAAATCCACCAACGGCTTGGCTACTGCTTACTTTTCTAGTGTATAAAAAAGTTTGATCATCTGTCGTAATACTAGGGAAATACTCATCAAAAGTAGAGTTTATCTCCGGGCCCATATTTATAGGATCAAATGGCACTGGCTGTTTGATGGCTTCTTTAGCGAAGGCAGTTGACGCTAATAATCTTTCTGCGAATTCAGTTAGTTCTCTATTTCTTTTTGACTGCTGTAGATATTCTTCAATGTTCTCAAAAGCATTTTGATACTGCTCTTCTTGATATTGTAATTTGGCTAGGTTGTAATAATTCTCAGCATAATAATGTGGAGCTAGATTTAAAGCGTTAGTCAATGCTTCGATGGCTTTTTTTACTTCATTAGTTTCCGTGTAAGCTTGTGACAAAACGATGTACGCATCAACAAATTTAATGTCATTATCAATCGCCTTTTGCAACTCTTCTATCGCCTCTTCAACGTTTCTAGCTTGATAATATGTCAATGCTTTTTTATACGCTTTTTCAGCTTTTTTATTACTCGTACTTACAGGCTGAGCAAAGATCAACAACGATTGTATTAACAGAATGATAGTTAATGTAAACTTCATGTAATTTTATTTTTTTTAAATGACCTATTAAAGCAATGAGGCAGACAATTACTGTTCCAAACTTGAAATTACTTCCTCTGCTGGTTTTGCTGATTTAAAATAACTTAATATTTTAAGCATTACTTCATCCAAAGCAGTATCAGGACAACTAGCACCACTAGTCAGCACAATGTCTATGCAATCGTTGGTTTTCGGTAAGTATCGTTCTGTTTCTAGCAGTTCTTTTTTGTGATAATTAAAATGAGTGATTTTTTTAAAAGACTTTATATCCTCGGCACTTGATATAAAATAGGTGGGGTATCTTTCTTCACACAACTCAACAATATGTGTCGTATTAGAACTATTATATCCTCCGACAACTATAGCAAGATCAGCTGAATTTTCAAGTAACCCATAGGTCGCTTGTTGATTATCGTTGGTTGCATAACAAAGTGTATCTCTGGTGTCTGCAAAATGATTTTTCATTTCACTTTCCCCAAATTTAGTTATCATTATTTGTTTTAAATATTCTGCTATGGCTTGCGTTTCTGAAGCCAACATGGTTGTTTGATTAATAACTCCTATGCTTATTAAATGTTTTTGCACATCAAATCCTACGGAGTATCTGTTTTTAAAGTATTCATAAAAGTCACTTTCACTTTGGGTACCCATGATTACCTCACCCAAAAACTCAGCATCTTTCATGTCTTTGATAATGAGCGATGGTGCGCCTTGATAACTATGAGAAAAGGTAGCTCTTGTTTCTTCGTGATTTGCTTTTCCATGAATGATCACACTAAATTTATCGTTTCCTAGTTGATCAGCTCGTTTCCACACTTTTTCAACAAAAGGGCAAGTAGTGTTATAGCTTTTTGTTTCAACACCTAACTCTTCCAATTTCTTTTCTATTTCAATGGTGGTTCCAAAGGCAGGTATAATTACTACATCATCTTTTGAAATACTTTCCCAAGGCATAAGCATATTGCCTTTCGTATCCATAATAAAATTTATTCCTTTCCCTTGTAAATCTTCATTTACCATTGGATTATGAATCATTTGGCTTAATAAAAATATCTTTTTGTTAGGGTTTTCTGCTACTGCTCGGTACGAAATTTCAATAGCATTTTCTACTCCGTAACAGAACCCAAAATGCCTGGCTATGTAGAATTTTACTGGACCAAAGTCTAACACGGTTGGAGAAAAGTCCTTTTTCCGTGGGTCTTGCTTTTTTCTCAAATCCTTTACTCGTCCAATAAGACTTGATTTATAATATGTAGGTATTTCAAATGATTTCATAAAGTAGAATAAGATTCAAAGGTAAGAAGCTCATATGTTTTAACCTGAATAATTCAGGGTTTTTAAATTGAGAAACATTTCCCTTTGATTATCAGTGAGTTGAGTCCTTGTTTCTGATTAGCAGAATTACCCAATTTTAGGTGAAATACAGTATTTTATAGTTAATCAACTCACTAGTGCCAATTATTAAGTTTTCAATGAATAATGTGGGTTAATCTAAGGTATTGTAACTAAACCTATCAAAGAAAGCTTAATGGTTTCAAGCTGCCCATTTGTCGTGATTGAAACAGTTTTGAACTGTCTTCCAATCTTATGCTCACTATTAAAAACAACTTTTAGTACTCCTCGTTCTCCCGGTTGATAGACTGTTTGTTGAAGCTTTGGGACAGTGCATCCACAGCTTGTTTCTAAGGATTTTATCACTAAGGGTGCGTTTCCAATGTTTGTGAACGAATACCCCACCTCTATTTCTGTTCCTTGTTTTATTGACTCAAAATCTTTTGTGAGGTTATCGAATTTCAACTTCGGTAGTAATTTTTCTTTGTTGATGGTTGTCACTGCAACTATATCAATTTTTCTTTCTAATGACGCTTCAGCCGAATACACTGAGTTTGTTCTATCATCCAGCTCATCACTAACTGTTTGCAGCGACATGATTTCTCCAAATGGTAATGACGATATTTTAAGCACTCCCCCATTTTCTGCTTGCTTGTTGATATAGCTTTTGAAGTATCCATTTTCATATTCAACCAATAAATTATTGAAACTAACTATTCTCCTTTTGGTTAGTTGATAATTGTATTCACTATCAGCCAAAGGACTAGCATACCCTCTAACAGTAATGTTTAATTTTTTCCCATCGCTCAACACATTTTGAAGCAAGGTCAAAAATTGATTTATTTTTTCTTCTGACTCTTCTACTTTACTTTCAAAAAAATGTGTCATTTCATTACGAACCGACCTCTTCTTATCTCCTCTGTAACCCTTTCCTGCTTTTTTAACAAACAATTTTTTATATTTTTTGTAATCAATTAAGAGACTATCGAACGCATAAACCGTTGTATCATACATCGTTTTAGGGTCAGGATAATCATTGTTGAAATACAAGGATAATGGTAGTAAGTTGTTTAATTTATCTACGTCTGATATTTCTACTTTTATTTGACTTGAATTCTGAATACCATAGTTATTATTTTCTAAAAAAAACGCTTCTTTCCTGTCGGTAAAACTCACTTCATATAAATCATTACAACAAGTCAACCCTTTTGAGACATAACTTCCAGGCCTATTGGACGTTAAAAACCCTTTGCTTTTAAAAATAGAAAAATAAAAATCGTTGACGGAAGTGTTGATTGGTTGTTCCATATTTTCGATAGTCATTGGATTATTTAAATCCAATGTAGTTTTAAAAACATCAAATCCTCCAAATCCGCTATGCCAGTCGGAACTAAAATAAAAAGTGCTATCAAAATTGTCATAAAATGGCGAAATTTCGTTGCCTAGGGAGTTTATTTCTGGCCCAACATTGATAGGTTCTGTGTAGGTACTATCATTTTGTTTTAGCGCATACCAAATATCATTCCCGCCATATCCTCCTTTTCTGTCAGAAACAAAAAATAATACTTCAACCCCATTTAACTCTGTTACAATAGGCTGGGTACTTGTATCGAATTCAGTATTTAATTCACTGATTAATTGTGCGGGTTTCCACTGATTATTATTTATTTGTGTTTGGTATAGATTGCATTTTAAATTCAAATCACATCTAGAAAAGTAAAACCGTTGATTGTCTTTTGAAAAGCTTCCATTACCTGTGTGATAATTAGGATGATTGATAACACTATCCAGTGCTCCATTATTCTTCCAAACTCCTTTTTCTAAGGTTGCTAAATAGACTTTTATAAAGTAATCTTCTTTTGAAATAACTTCATTATTTTCATTTAGTACACCTCTTAATGAACTAAAAAACAATAATGAATCGTGTTGTAACCAAGTACCAAATTCAGCCTCAGTCGTATTAATCGACTTACCAATATTGGTCACCTCTATTGGCTGATATTTTTTGGCATATCTATTCGCAAAATCACATGAAATTATTTCTTGCTGTGCTTTTCGATACTCATAACTACTGGTGTCATTGCTAAATTGCTGTTTTACGTTTGACCAAGAAAGTATGGACGTGCTATATTTTCCATTATATTTTTCCATGCTTGCCTGCCAAAAACTAGCTAATGGATATTTTTGAGTCTCGTCTTTTGCCGCAACATATTTGTAATAATCTTCTGCTTTTTTGTATGCGCTATTCAGTCTCAAAGCCTCCGCTAATTTGTATATCAGGGGTAAATCGGTGGGTGTTTTTATGCGAGCATAATCATAATAAATTGATGCTCCATAAAAATCGCCTCTATTAAAGGCTTTGTCCCCTAATTCAGTCCAATTATTTTTGTTCTGGGCATTTACACCCTGAGGTTGTATACATCCAAGAATAAAAAGAAAGATGTTTATGATTAAAAATATACGGGGCAAGATTTAAAGGTTTTAAGGTTTTTATCAAATTTCATTATTTTGTATACGAGTACAAGTTCAATACCACCTCTCGCATTACTTGCTTTTGACAAGCTACTGAGATTAATATCATAACTAATACCACCATACCATTCGTTGTAGTCCATACCTAACACCAAATATAAGGCATCGTTTGTACGCCAATACAGGCCGCCATACAGTGCTTTATAATCAGCCATTTTATCAGATAATGTTTTTCTGGCTCTACTTCCTATTACTATTTCTTTTAAACTTCCTTGAACAGACCAAATAAAAGTGGGTAAAATCGATATTTTACTGTTTATTTTTTTATCCAACAATCCTGATATGGTTGTTCTTGAGTCAAGATCAACAGCATCATCATTGAGCAGGCTAACTTTGGATGTTGATAAGTTGTATGTGGCTAATCCTAGGGTTAAAGATTCTTTTTTACTTATTCGATATTCGTAAACGGCACCTAACGCAAAATCCATATAGGATAAATTATCGACAGCAAATGTTTCTTTGTGATTAAGCGAAGGGTCAAAAAACAAACCGTTGTATTGGTTGTTGTACGACAGGTTTGAGTAATCAATAGATTGTTGAACAAAACTAATTTGACCAGCCAATCCTATCGAGCTTCTAGTTTCAAATAGTTTCTTATGAAATCCAGCACTGAAGCTTAAATTATTCGTAGTGAATTTTGAATCTCCAGCAACATCGCTCAGAAAAGTTAATCCTAAACCAAGGCCTTTAACATTAAGGGTGTTTCCTGATTCGGCCTGAACCCCTAGTGTTCTAAATGGTGTACTTATGGCTTTCCATTGGGTTCTATTTATCACAGAAAAGCGATACGATTCTTTCATAAATCCCGCATAAGCTGGATTTACTTTAGGTTGAAAAACGTCGAATTGTGAAAAATGGATATCCTGTGATATCGAAACTCGACACACGAACATACCCACAATTATCATCCAATTCTTCATTCTCATTATCTGATCAAGGTTACATTTCCTTTCTTAAAATAAGACAAGTTGTTTTCACACTGAACATTTAAATGATAGACAAATACTGCTGGGTCGAGTTTCTTTCCTTTGTAAGTCCCATCCCAACCCATTTGCTGATCTTGTGTTTCAAATACCATAGCACCCCAGCGGTCATATACTTTTAATGTTATTGCTTCTAAATTATTGCCACGTAAGAGTAATACATCATTTTCACCATCTCCATTGGGTGTAAACCCATTAGGAAGGAAAATGTTGGGCTCATCGCAAATTAATTCATTGACATATATACTAACAGAAAAATTTTGGATACAATAACTATCTGTTACTGCCCCCCTCATAACTGTCGATTGTTGCAAGGTTACATTGGTCAAAAATGAGTCTGGATAAGCAGCCACATTAGCTGGTTCCCAATGGTATTGATATGCATCAATATAAGGTTCTACATATACCTGTGTTGTGCCATTGTATGGGATGGAATCATTGGTTGTGAACCCTGTAAAACTCAACAAGGATAATGCTGAAACATGCACTTTTATAGAGTCGGTTAGCAGACATCCCAGTTCATTATTCACCTCCACGACATATGTAACATCTTTGTCTAGACTTATATCTATTGATGACATTGATGGCAAAGTAAGTATGTCTGAAACGGGTGTCCATTGATAGGTGACTGAAAATTCGGGAAATAAATTAATGGCTGATAGCGTAGTAATATCAAAAGCACATATTATTGTGTCTGGTGTTATTTGTAGCATATCATTTGTCAATACCGCGACAGCTGTTTCCGCTAAGGTACAACCATGTTGGTTTTGCATAAACACCGTGTATGTTGTCGTCGAGTCTGGTTGTACGGTTATCTCATTCATTTCATCGTCTGAAATTATCCCTTCTGATGGTGTCCATTTATAGGTAAGAATATGATTTGGATTAGCATTTTCAACCATGAGTTCTCCTGAATCACCAGGACATAACAAGAGATTTTCGCCTCCCGTAAACTCAACAAATGTGACTGAAAATGGAATTTCATCAAATCTCTGGCAACCTAACTCGTTGCTTGTCTCAAGGTAAATTACTCCATCTGTTTCTGCTACAAAGTTTAAGGAATCATTATCAGAGTTACCGACAATTTGACCAGCATACGTCCAATTGTAAAATACTTTGTCAGCCAATAAATTATGAACAAACACTACTGAAGTGTCACTTTTACAAATCACTAAAGAATCAGTTATGTGTAGTATTATTTTAGACACGTCAATGTAAACTGAGTCTAATGGACTACAGCCCAATCCAGTAGTAGTTGTTAAATAAACGGATAAGCTTGTATCAGGAACAATCACGACGGTATCATTGTTTAATCCACCCAACACATTTAAATCGTTATGTGAAAAACTCCACTCATAATCTGCTGAAAACTGAGGGTAACGATTTATAGCTTGCACAGATATGGTATCTCCAAAACAAATTGTTGTATTAGGAATAGCGTAGGTGTATTCTGACGCTAGGGCAACCAATACACTATCTTTTCTTTTACATCCTATTGAATTTTCAGATTGCACTACAAATACAGTCGATGTATCAGGTGAAACTTGATAATCTGCTTGTGTATTATTACCGCCTAAATTGGGTAGCCATTCATGTGTTAGTAAATCAATTGGAGCTTGATTGGTTATTTGCAAGGTAGTTGCTGTTCCATCACAAATCAGCACATCAGCAGAAATGTCAACATGGATAACAATCACATTCAATTCATACGCTTCTGTATAGGTGCAGTTATCTGAAGTTACCACACTTACATTATAGGTAGCTGATGTATCTGGATTCACCAAAATACTATCTCCTTCTTCACGGATAATTTTTGGTCCAGACCATTGGTAGTCAACTGGTAATTGTTCATACAAAGCACTTGCTTTGATCCAAATAGAATCGTATTGACAAATAGAGGTTGGTGGTGGTAATTGTATTTGATCTTTAGCAATAACCACTAATACACTATCTGTTTTTACACAACCTAATTGGTTAACTCCTGAGACATGCACGTATTGACTTTGTTTTGGGTTTAAAGACACACTGTCTTTGTCTACAGGCATTATTAAGTCAGCACCTGTCCAAGCATATAAAAAAGTATCTAAAACGTTTGTATTAAAAGCTTTTAAATACATGACTTCATTTAAGCAAAGTATCGTGTCATTTGTTACCTCAAAATCTGGAAGACTAATATAAATGGGGACATCAAACTCTTCTTGACATCCAAACTGGTTATTGATAACTAAGTGCAACGTTGTATCTCCACTTGGTTTAAGTACAACTGACGCTTCATTATTTGGCGAAACAATCTCACTTGCTGTTGACCATAAATACGTTAGAACTTGTGTGACATCAAGGTTTGTGGCTGTTACAGTTACCATACCATTTTCACAAAATCTAGCATAAGCTGGCAAGGATATTTGAATGTCGGAAACCTCTACCAAAATACTATCTAGTACCGGGCATCTTGCGTCGTAGGTAGCCAAATATGTGTAGTACGTATCTTGGTTTGGAGACACATCAATAAACAAACTAGTATTTCCGCCAATAATTTCTGAACTAGGTTGCCAGTTAATACTCGGTTTAAATTGTGGGAATTTATTGGTTAAAGTCAGTGTGGCTGTATCGCCAATACATAAGACAATGTCATTTGATGGAAATAACTGATTATTGTTTACAACAACTTGTACACCATAAGAGCTTTTACATGTACCATCAACTTCCGCTGCTAGGCTAAAAAAAATTGACTTTTTAGGGCTTACTGTTATTGTATCATCTGAGCTAATTCCATCAATAATTTCAGACACTGGAGACCATTCAAGGGTTACATCTAATCCGGATACAATTTGCGCAGCCAAGTTGATTGTGTCTCCCAAACAAATAAAAATGTCTGGACTAACTTCCACACCTAAGTCGGCAAAACTAACAAGCACACTGTCTGTTACTTCACAACCAAATTGGTTTACTCCTGTTACAACATAATAGGTAGATTTTTTAGGGCTTACTGAGATTTCTGCAAGCGTATCGGGATTTAAAATTGTTTCATTATACTTCCACTTAAAGCTTAACAACGACCCATCTGTTGAGGCATTAGTAGCTTTAATTATCACCGTGTCTCCTAAACATATTTCTACATCGTCAGAAAGGCTAATCATAGGAGCAGAAACATCTACCAATATGGTGTCTGTAAAAGTACAACCTGGATAAGTACCATAAGTGGTAAGCCAATATTCTGTTGGAACAGTTGGAGCAATTTCGGCTAGTTCTCCTGAGAAGGAGCCAAGAATTTTATCCCTTGGCCCCCAAGACGCTATGCCATTAGTGATGCTGTTGTTAAGTGTAGCAACCAAGTTTATGGTATCAAATTCGCATTTGATAATGCCGGTTGGTAAGGAGTAAATATCTTCCACAAAACTGACCAAGATTGAATCTGAAGTACTGCAGCCAGAAATTGAATCAGAAACGATTACCTGATACCAACCAAAAAATGGAGGAATAAAGGTATAGCTACTAAATTGATATTCATCGATGTTTAATAATGGTATTTGTGTTCTATAAACACCGCTATTTCCACCAGAAACACCCATAGAAAGGCTGAATGATTCATCTTGACACAGGATGACACTTTCTTCCAAACTTATCGTAATGTTATCAATAAGTATTGGAATTACATAGTCTAAATCACAACCATTATAAATTGACTTAACATATATATTACGTGATGCATTTGCTATGACAACTGCCGTTGTATCATCATTAGTAGCAATAATGTTTTCAAAATTTTCATCATATGCCCAGATAACAACAGATTCCTCATTTTTCTTTGTTATAGATAATTGGAGATCAAATATGGGGTCACATAATAGAATATCATCTGGTAAAAACAAGCTTGGGTCAATAACCCTAACTATTTGAATAGCAGTGTCTGAACAGAGACCATTGCTAATTATTAGCTTATATTCACTATCAATAGTAGGAGATACAAACGGATTAAAAATGGTTGAATCAGAAACCAAATGTCCTGGTTTCCATAGATATGTCAATTGACTTGAACCTTTGTCTAATCCTATTTGAACAGAATTACCAAAACAAATTAATTTCTCTTCTAACTCAAAATCAGCATTGTTCAGTACCGTTACTTCTTTGGTAATAGTATCCGTTGAATTACATGTGTTAATGTTATTGGCTACTAGGGTTACCAAATATATTCCTGCGCTGTCATACGTATATGCTGGGTTCTTTTCAGTTGATAACCCTTGTCCATCACCAAAATCCCATTTATAAGTAAGACCATTATCCGATGTGTTGGTAAACTGAACTGGGCTCGGTAAGCATACCGGATCAACGTCAAAATCTGCTAATAATAAGTCGAAATCAAAGTCAATTTTGAATACTCCATTATTACAATTCGAACTATTATTTGTGGGTGAAACAGCGTTTTCAGGAAATATAGGAAAATCATTATTCATACCACAACCAGCACATACCGACTGATAAATGATACCTCGCTTATCAAACCTGCTCGTTCCTCCATCGACATGTTCTCGAGAAGTTGATCCACCAAAAAAGGAAGCAAAGACCAATTGTGAAGCATCGTCTTCCAACACCATCACATAAAAGTCAGCACCATCAGTCGTACTTTGGAGCGCGTCAGCAGTAACTTCTAATCCTTGAGTGTCGGTGGAGTTATTATTCACAAAATCTTCTATGTTAGGGCCTCCACCCCACCCACTTATATATATCTTATTACAGACATCCACCAAAAAAGCTGTAGGGGATAAGGCAGGCCTTCCTATGTTTTTACCAAAACTAGTAGACCAAATCCGTGAATTGAGATTGTTTTCAAATTTTGAAATAAACATTCCTCCATTTGCTGTTCCGTAAGCTGCATTTTCCAGAAATTTTCCGGTCGCATTTTCAACTTGTCCATAAACAAAAATCTCATTTCTCGAGTTTGTTTGAACAAAATATACTTGTGCATATTGATCCGTATTGCCATAGTAAGTACTGTTGATAAGACTTGATCCCGTTGGATTTAACGCGGCAATAAAACCTGAAGCTCTTCCATTAGAGTATGATGTTTGGTATGCATTCGCAGTTACAGGAAAATCTTGAGAAACGGTACCCCCACCTACATATATTTTACCTTCATTATCAGTGGTAATTGAATAAATAGCATCATGGGATGACCCTCCTAAATAAGTACTCCAAATGATGTTATTTAAGTTTTTATCTAATTTGGCGATATAACCATCTTGCCCTCCTTTTAATGTAGACTGATAGCTATTGCCAACGATAGGCATATCATTTGATTTTGTACTAGTGCCAATGATAACATTCTCTTGATTATCTAAAATTATCTCGCCACGAGATTCATCAGCATAATTATAGACTAATTGGTCTTTAACGGTATTAAGTCCATCTATATCACTACCTCCAATAAAGGTAGAACTTAATAATTGGCCTCCATCTGCACTCAGTTTAGCTACTAAGACATCACATCCAAGTTGATAATTAACCCCCATGCCATTTGGAGTATAACTACCACCACTATTAAAGTCAGGATCAAAAGAATCGGCCGTTGTGGGGAAATTATTCGATTCTGTTGTTCCAAAAACATATAACTCGTTTGAACTATTTACAATCAGACTATGGGGCATTTCATCCAATGAACCTCCAATATAAGTTGAATAGATTCTCGTGGTTCCAGACGTATCATATTTTGTTATAGCAATATCAGTTTGACCAGCAAAAGTTGTGTCGTACGCTCCAACAGTTGTAACATATTGATTACCAAAAGCGGTGCTTCCAGAATATAAAAAACCTTCGTCATCGTATGTTGCTGTGTACCCAAAATTATCACTCCCCGACCCACTATATGTTGAAAAAATAAGTTCAGGGTCAATAATCAATGGGTACCCCGTATGAAACCCTTCAGGGAATTTAAAACCAAATTCGCCTTGTTTTTCGTGAAACTCACATAACACCTCTTTCGTTTCGCCTTCAATTACCTGAAAGGCATAAGGCACCAATTCTTCAACTGTGTTAACAGAAGTCTTAATAATTAATTTACCCCGCTGAAGTTTAACATTATCAACTCCATTGTATGTCCATTTTATAATGTCGGGATTAGCACCTGCAGCTAAAACAAAATCATATTTTACATTTTCATTTTTAACATATAATTTTAAATCTACTCCTGGGTATAATTGATTTGACTCTATAGAACCGTAACCATATGCATTACTGACCCATTTTTGAGCATCATTCCCATACATATAATTATAAGTCCCTTGATTTTTAAAGACGCCTTCCCATTTCATTTTATTTGCCTTCACAAAATTCATTGTAAATGCATGCCAAGGCATATTATGCTCAATAAAATAAGCCTTCGCGTGTAAGTATTCTTTGTTTATTTTGTTAAAAGCGTCAGTGCTATAAAATTGAAATCTAAGTTGACTTTCTTCTACATAAAAAAATCCACCAGGTATTTCAGCCATAAATTGAATATCATCAGACCATTGTCCCTTGTTTTCAACATATTCAAGATATGTAGTACGAGTATAAGATGAAATTTTTGGCTCTTGCCCTAAAACAGCTAAAACATTAATAAAAAAACATATACTAATAATAGCAATTCTCATCGTGCCAAGTTACTAAAATTCATGTGAAAGAAGTACATACAGACTTCTCCTTATTCTATATAATGACAGAATAATACGATGAGGGTTGCCAAAAAAAATGAATTCTCACCTAATTAATCTTGCTTGCTCAAATAGTATGAGTATGATAGAAATGGGAATCAAAATTTTAGCCCATCTTACTGCCATCAAAAAATAAATATTAGGGCCTTTTACTACTAATCCTATGAATGGGAATAGCAGTGCGAGTATCAATATTGGCAGCATAGACTTACTTGCAATAAAAATTGTTTTAACATAAAAGTCGTTAAACTGAATTTCCAGTATGTCATTAAATACGGCTGATCTTGTCACTCGAATATTATCTGATACCTTGATGTTTTCGGTAATATAAAACGTTGTACCACCAAAGTGTGTTTTTTGTATCCTTAGTCCTCCAACACTGGTAATTGTTTGTTCAAATGTTACCGTATTTTTTGTATGCGTTTCAATAGTTACGGGTAAAGTACTGTCTAACACATAAAAACAAGCGAGTAGTAATAGTAAGAATGTTTGAATCTTAAAATACACGTATTTTTTTGACCCTATAAATAATTGATATGATTCGTAAGCCAACTTTTGCTCTTGTTGGTCTTGATGTTTCCTTTTTTTCTGTTGATGTCTAGCCCGCGCTTTTCTAACTATTTTTTCAGACGGAATGTCAATAACGGGTTGTTTGTTTTCTTGCGACAACGATGCCAACAAAAAATCATGCGCACTTTTCAACTCAATGAATGCTTGTTTTGCTTCTGGATGTTTGTTTTTGTCTGGGTGAAGTGTTTTTGCTTTTTTACGGTAAGTCTTTTTTAAGGTAATTTCATCAAATACACCAGAAACTCCTATTATTTTTTTTGCTAATTCTAAATTCACTTATAAGTCTAGTTTCATTCGCCATGCTTCTGTAAATCCTTGGGCACGCAAAATAAACACCGTTTCAGATGATTGAGATTTGGTATATAACTCTGTCAATGCAATATGGTACCACGTTTTTTTGTCGTTTTGAATAATTTCAGTGTGATACCCAATTTTTATAATTTCTTCTTGTATTTTTATCAATGGAGGCAAACTTCTCCCTGTTCCCACAATAACATAGTAATTTCTAATAAAGTCTGCTTCAGCACTATCACTCATGAGGTCTGATATTAGATCATTGGTTGACACATCATTATTTTGCAGATATTTCATGTTATTGATAATTTCAATCTCTTCAGCAAACCTAGCTTTTGAAGAGTCAAGTACTTCATTATCTAATGTTTTATTGTAATATTCTTCGTCATATTCTCCTGAAGAGTCGGCAATAAAAACCATATCTCCATTATCATCTGTTACTAGCAAGGTGTGCTCATTAAACATGCTACTCATAACAGTATCGCCTGTTATTAAGTTAAAATCAGAATCAATAACCATAAGCCCCATACTATCAATTAGCGCTGAGTCTTTTTTGGTTAGCACATATTCTTCTGTTTTTTTTGTTTCTTGAGATTGTCCAGAGACACAAAAAAAAGAAAAAAACACAAACAATATTTTCACTTCGAATTTCATAACTCTACCTATTATCATTGAATATTCTTTTCACTACAAATGCCTACAGCCCCCCTGAATATCGAGCAATATTCAACATTTTTAATAAGTAAATATACACCATCATTTACTATGAATGATGAAGTTTAGTTGGATTCTATTTTACCGCTATTGCCTCCAGCATCATTTATAAGTTTTATTCATGTTGGAAAGCAAAGTAATTCCTAGATTTAAGCCATGTTTACATCCTTTGAATTAACACAAATAAACACCAAGTTTTGGACAGTTCTTGGCACAGTAATGAAACCGCACAAGTCCTTGTCTGGCAGTAAAGTAAATTGGACAAATTACAACACAAAGGTTAAAGGGATGTATTTTAGACTACTTGCTGAGAAGAAATCTGCCTCGGTTTGTTTCGATTTTGAGACCAAAGATGAAGACATCAAGGAGTTACAACTAGCTCAATTTGATGAATTAAAAACCATGTTTCGTCAAACGATGCCTGCTGAATTCAAAATAAAAGAACTTGTAATTGATAAAAGAGTCATTACACGCTTTGAAACGACTCTTGAAAATTGTAGCCTTTTTAATGAATCGACATGGCCTACCATGTTTGCCTTTTACAAATCACACTTAATAGCCTTTGACATTTTTTGGTCTGACTTTAAAGATTTGTTTTTGGAGCTGAAATAAAAAAAGGCTTTTTTAAACGTGTTGAATGAAATTCATTCTACTTATACGTTTAAAAAAGCCTTTTTAAGAATA
>JBLIDJ010000048.1:0-18152 GCA_047634195.1 Flavobacteriales bacterium | reverse complement strand
CTAATACATTGCCAATTGGGTTGTTAATTCCGTCATGTAAAATGTACTCTAGCACATCGTTTCCATCTAACACGTGGTCATTATTGTGAGTAATGACAGCATTTACGTTTTCGCATACTTCTTGAGGAGTTGTATTGACTGTTCCAGCAAAACTGCTGCAATTACATGTTTTTTGTCCTATTACTACTACGGTGTTGCAATTGTTGACATCGTAAAAATGTATTTCATAGCCTGTGCCGCTGGTTATTTCATCGCTTGTCCAGGTGGCTCCTGCAAAGATGCCTGTTATGCCTACAGGTGATATGGTGGTGTAAGCATAGCTTGCTTGGTCGCCTCCTGTGAGGATTACTTCCAGAGTGTATTTGTCGTTGGTGCTGATGCATGTTTCGGTAACGCTTACTAAACTAGGCGAACCCAGGGCGGTGATGTTCAATGTCTTGTTGACGGCTTGCGCACATGTTGGTGCGGTATTGTATTTCACCTCGGTAATGGTCAAGGTCGTATCGCCATTGAGCACAAAGTTATGTGCACTTGGGCTTGTTACGTTGTTGTAGTTATTTGCATTGAGTATGTAATCGTAAGTAGTTTCACTCCCTGTTAATAGCACCTTAGTACTGATGTTGGATCCATCGCATACGGCAAAATCTGTGTCTTCAAAGCTGATGTCTGGAGTACACCTCCAAACAACTTTAACTCCTGCTGTACGATCAAAACACGCATCATTGGTAGCTGCCTGTCCTGCTCCATTGTCGTTGGCGGCGACACCTGTTATGTAGTAAGTGTTGCCACAGGCTAGTGCGTTTTTATTAAATGTTCCTGTGGTGTTTCTATCTAAGATGGTTCCTATGCTGGTTGCTGTTCCATTGTGTAACACAAATTCAAAAGCATCGTTGCCATCGTTTGTCCAAGGGTCGGTTACAATCACACTGGTTTGTCCGTCTTCGCATAGCACTATGTCGTTGGTTGCTATTGCTCCTGCATCGGTGCTACAGTTACATGTTTTTTGCCCTATTACTACTACGGTGTTGCAGTTGTTTACATCGAAAAAATGTATTTCATAGCCTGTGCCACTGTTCATTTCATCGCTTGTCCAGGTGGCTCCTGCAAAGATGCCTGTTATGCCTAAAGGTGATATGGTGGTGTAAGCATAGCTTGCTTGGTCGCCTCCTGTGAGGATTACTTCCAGAGTGTATTTGTCGTTGGTGCTGATGCATGTTTCGGTAACGCTTACTAAACTAGGCGAACCCAGGGCGGTGATGTTCAATGTCTTGTTGACGGCTTGCGCACATGTTGGTGCGGTATTGTATTTCACCTCGGTAATGGTCAAGGTCGTATCGCCATTGAGCACAAAGTTATGTGCACTTGGGCTTGTTACGTTGTTGTAGTTATTTGCATTGAGTATGTAATCGTAAGTAGTTTCACTCCCTGTTAATAGCACCTTAGTACTGATGTTGGATCCATCGCATACGGCAAAATCTGTGTCTTCAAAGCTGATGTCTGGAGTACACCTCCAAACAACTTTAACTCCTGCTGTACGATCAAAACACGCATCATTGGTAGCTGCCTGTCCTGCTCCATTGTCGTTGGCGGCGACACCTGTTATGTAGTAAGTGTTGCCACAGGCTAGTGCGTTTTTATTAAATGTTCCTGTGGTGTTTCTATCTAAGATGGTTCCTATGCTGGTTGCTGTTCCATTGTGTAACACAAATTCAAAAGCATCGTTGCCATCGTTTGTCCAAGGGTCGGTTACAATCACACTGGTTTGTCCGTCTTCGCATAGCACTATGTCGTTGGTTGCTATTGCTCCTGCATCGGTGCTACAGTTACATGTTTTTTGCCCTATTACTACTACGGTGTTGCAGTTGTTTACATCGAAAAAATGTATTTCATAGCCTGTGCCACTGTTCATTTCATCGCTTGTCCAGGTGGCTCCTGCAAAGATGCCTGTTATGCCTACAGGTGATATGGTGGTGTAAGCATAACTTGCTTGGTCGCCTCCTGTGAGGATTACTTCCAGAGTGTATTTGTCGTTGGTGCTGATGCATGTTTCGGTAACGCTTACTAAACTGGTTTTTTCATGTATAGCAACATTAATGCTTTCATTTACGTCTGTTTTTTCACAATGATCATCCGTGATTTTGGTAAAAGAATAGGTGCCAGCAACATTGACAATTAGGTCGTATGTATTGACATTGTTTGTAATAATTTGTTGGGGAGCACCTAGAGCATCGATGTAATCAATGACAAAAGTAGGCGTGCCTGCTAAATTCAAGTTTATAGTAGCTTCTTCTCCTGTGCAAATATGAATCGTATTGTCAGCATTGTTATGCTCTACATTAGTAATTGTCAACGACGGAATGTCGTGTACTTCCACCATTGCACTTACATTCGTTACATTTTTCTCGCAAAAATTATCTTTTACGTTTGTTATTTGATAACTCCCAGATTCCGTAACATTAAGAATGTATGGATTAGCAACGGGAGGTGGAATTACAATAGGGGCATCACCATCTTTTTGGTAGGTAAAACCAAAATCAGGATTACCGGTAAAGCTAATTTCCAAATCCAAATTTTCGCCATCGCATATTTCGCCACCGCCGGTAATGGTTACCGTAGGCAGTTCTTTTACAATAATGGTTATTGAATCTACCTGAGTACAGTAGGCAAGGCTGGTTAGTCGGTAGGTTGTATCTACGCTTGGACTTACAGTAATTTGGCTGCCACCAATTATTGGATTGGTATTCCACTCAAAAGGAGCATCTCCAGTGGCATATAAAGTAATTTCATCTCCCTTACAAATGATAATTGTGTCTGGGATAGCTATCCCATTTGCATCTACGATGTCAGCTTCTGCTTTGGTGCAGTAAAAACAATATTTACCAATAAAACCGTCAACATTTCCATTATTAGTAGATTGAAAAGTATTGCCAAATACGGGGAAATCCGTACTCACAGTAATTCCACACACGTTTATTAATCCTTGACTGTCTATAGCAACCCCTTTTATAGCATCTCTATTAGCACCGCCCAAATAACTGGAGCAAATGTGGCTACCGTTTTGCCCGTCCAATTGCAGTATAAAACCTTCAGTATAGCCTCTTTTTACAGGTTGCATCCCGTTTGGATCCATTACTAGATTATTTGTCATATTTCCTACAACGACTGCGTTATTATTTAAATCTATGGTAATAGCAGGAGGATCAAAATCCGAGTTTATTCCATAAAAGGTAGACCACATTAAGGTTGAACCATCGCTACTCAATTTACTAATAAAGGCATTGCCATGTCCACTGGTTCTGATGGTTTGTATAGCTGGTGAAGTAACAGGGAAATCATCACTGCTTGTGAAACCCGTTATAAAGATATCATTTTCGTCATCCACATCTACCTTATAAATTATATCAGATGCAGATCCTCCAATAAAAGTAGACCAAAGTACATTGCAAGCAACATCACTATTATCAAATTTACATATAAATCCATCCTTGCCTCCATTCTTATTACCTTGATAAACATTAGGGTTCTCTGTCCCTGGAAAATCCATTCTATCAGAATATCCTACCATGATAGCATTTCCATCTTTATCTACAGCAACACTGGTTGCCTTTGGAATATATGGTGTTTCATTGGATCCATGAAAAATAGTTGCCCAAAGCCTATTGCCTTTTGCATCAAATTTTAGCATAAATGCGCCATCATCAAAAAAGTTTTGATCTCCACAAGTAGAAGTATATGGGAAATCATAACTAACCGAATATCCTGTAATAAAAATAGTGTTTGTTCTTAAGTCAGTTGCTATTCCTGTAGCCATCTCAGACCCGTCAAAACCACCATAAAACGTAGCCCATTCTCGCTGACCATTCTCGTTTAGTTTTGCAATAAAACAATCAAGTATGTCTATTTGAATTGGTTGAAAAACAGTATTTCCTGGAGCTGCACCCACTGGAAAATCTCTACTCATCGTTCGTCCTGTAAAAGTAACATGATTCAATCCGTCAGAAGTAATATCCTGAGGAAGTTCTTCTAGGTTACCACCAAAATAGGTGGCCCATATTCTATTTCCATTCTTATCGAGTTTTACAACTACTGCATCGTTATATTCAGCTCCAGGTATGGTTTGAAAGGCTCCATTACTAGTAGGGAAATCGAGTGATGTTGTGACACCCAACGAAATCGAATTATCATTCTTATCAACAGTTATTGCCACAAATCCATCATCTTTTGAACCACCGTAATACGTTGCCCAAGGGTCTATGATTAGGGCTAAATTTGGATTGTAATTGGGCACTTGAAAACCAATGGTACATTTATTTTTATCCACTTTTAAGATTGTGTAATTACCAGACAATGAAGTATTGTCGTCTTGATGAGCAACTTGAACTGCGTTGTTTTGAAATGTATCATGTTCTCCCAACAATGATTTTAATGGATTTTCTTGATAAATAGCAGGTAGGGTTTCTGAAATATTACCTGCCGACGTCACTATTTTTAACGCGGTTAAATCGTCACTAAGTAATACATCATCTTGTCCAGAATACTTTAGTTGAATATCGTTTGGGTTACCCCCAGGGTGTATGATGAAATCATATTCAATTCCAGAGGGTTCGGCTGGGTTACTTCCTATTCGGCTTCGTCCAGAGGTCGATGTAGGGAAATAAAATTGTATGTCAATGGATGGCCAAACGTTTTTGTACGTTATTTTTTTATATGGATGCACATTAACAACTCCATCAGGGCAATGTCCATAGTAATAATTGTAGTAATGCGAAAGTTCTTCCTCAGCAATCATGGCAGGATGAGGGTTAGCATCAACAAACTCCACATCTACAACATGTCGTGCAGTCATCGCAATTAAGTCCTGCTGAGTTAAACTATCATACCCCAATTGCTCAAATTGTGACAGGTCAATTCTCCAACCTTTTTCACCAAAATACCAATTAGGCTGTCCTTGTAGGTAGAATTTTACGCCTTCAGCTAGTTTACCTTCGCTGTCTGCCAGTTGTCCGTGGTTGGGGATAAACCCGTTTGTAGCATCTGTATTTTGTGCGATAACAGGAGTAACAAAGAGGCATGCCAACAAATATATAACGAAAGAATAGAAAAACTTTACCATTATTTATAGTTAAATAGCACTTGTTGAGTAATTTACGTAATTATAAAATGAGTTATACATGTAAGACTTCTAAAAGTAAAGGAAGTTGCCTATCTTTTTGAATAAAACATGATAAGTGTGTTTTTTTAATGTTAAATGATTAATTGGTTAGAATGTTTGTAAGGTGTGAAAGTCACAGAGTCTGTTCCGAGCATCGGGATAAAAGGTTTCAGGTTTCAGGTAAAAAAGTAAATATTTATTTTAACTTTATTAATATTTTAATTAGTTTTACTAAAATATATTTAAGTATTATGAAAAAACTACCTATCAATTGCCCCAGTTGTGAGCAAGCACTTATGGTCAGTCAACTCTCATGTGCGCATTGCGAAACATCTATTTCCGGGAGTTATTCACTTCCCATATTGCTACAACTTTCATCTGAAGAGCAAGATTTTGTATTCGAATTTGTCCGATTTAGTGGGAGCCTAAAAAAAATGGCTGAAAAAATGGGCAAAAGTTATCCAACTGTTAGAAACAGGTTGGATGATATTCTTGAAAAAATTAACTCACTAAATCCTTCGAAATCATGAAAAGTTTATTATTCAAACCTTTTGAAAAATTCTCAGAAACCAGGTTATTGGCATTTGGAATCGTATCAACACTCATAGGAACTTACCTTGGTTTTCTATGTTCTGTGAGATTTGACGGTGTGCTTGATATGCATATAGTACCAGAAATTCAGATTGGCGAATCAATAATGGACAGCATCGTAAATATTGGTTCTTTATTTCTCTTATTATTCGTTGTTGCCAAAATCATTAATAAAAAAACGAGAGTTATTGACATAATTACAACCGCGCTTGTTGCAAGAACACCACTCTATGTTTTGGCATTATCCAATCTCAATAGTACGCTGAGAAAAGCTAATGAAGCCATTCTTGAGTCGGCCACTACAGAATCGTTCTACAATATTCTACCATCTGATGTTATGATCATTGTGATTTTTGCTTTGATAAGTATCTTGTTATTAATTTGGTACGTAGCTTTGTTGTACAATGGTTATAAAGTTGCTTGCAACGCGAAAGGAAAAACACACGTGCTGTTTTTCATACTCGCTCTATTGATGGCAGAAGTTTTATCTAAAATCTTAATTAATCTTTAGATAAAAAGCGCATTACATCTAATAAATAGTACAACCTGACACAAAAATGACAATTCAATGCTGTTGAATTGTCATTTTTGCACCTAGTATGCGGGGAAGGTTAGAACAGTTGTATGTGGTTGCGTTTACGCACAAAAAAACAGCGTTGAGCGACATTGGTTTATTGCATGTCAATGACGACGAGCAACAAGAATTTTTAAGTAATCTCAAGACTTCTTGCAATCTTGGAGAACTGATGTATCTAAGCACTTGCAATAGAGTAGAGTTTGTATTTACTTGCAATGAGATCGTCAACGAAAAATTTCTACGTTCCTTTTTCAAATCGTTTCCTTTTGCAGCCAATGATACATTATTAAATTTAATGTGCGATTGTGCCGAAATTTATTCAGGCATCAATGCCGTTACGCATTTATTCAATGTAGCGTCCTCTTTGGATAGTATGGTAGTTGGTGAGCGTGAAATTATTGGCCAAGTGCGCAAATCGTACCATGCATCTCACCTTTTTGGATTGACTGGCGATTTAATACGATTGGTTATAAAATGTACCATTGCCACAGGTAAACAAATTTACACTGAAACTCAAATTGCTTCCAAACCCGTTTCTATTGTTTCGCTTGCTTATCAGCAACTACAGCAACAAAACGTACCAAATGATGCGCGTATTCTAATAGTTGGAGCAGGCATTACCAATACCAACATGACTCGGTTTTTGCGCAAGCATGGGTTTACCAACTTTAGCGTATTTAATCGTTCCTTAAAAAATGCCGATAATCTTGCTCAATTGATTCGAGGTTCAGCTCATTCGTTAAATAATTTAAAGGATTATCACTCAGGATTTGATGTTATCATTAGCTGTACCGGATCGGATAGTCAAATAATTACACCAGACATCTATGCTAGCTTGATAGGTGAAGACACACAAAGAAAAGTAGTTGTTGATTTAGCCATACCAAATGATTTTGAGAAATCAATTTGTGATGAATTTGCTGTAAAATTAATAAGCATAGAAGAATTGAAAAATGCTGCTGCGCAAAACATCGAAATTCGAAAAACAGAATTAGTCAGATGTAATCAGCTCATTTCGGAAAACCTTGATTTGTTTAAGGAAATGTATCACGAGCGAAACGTAGAGATTGCGATGAGTAGCATTCCTGAAAAAGTAAAAAAGATTAAAAAATTAGCCATAAACGAAGTGTTTGCCAAAGAAATTTCTGGCTTGGATGATTCAACCAAGGAACTGTTTGACAAAGTTTTGACCTACATGGAAAAAAAATACATCAGTGTTCCGATGAAAATGGCCAAAGAAATCATTCTCGAGAAAAAATTCAAAAACTAAGCCATGAGCAACAAAATAATCATAGGATCTAGAGGTAGTGATCTTGCTTTGTGGCAAGCTAATTTTGTAACGAATGAACTTAGTAAAAAAGGCATTGAATGCGAATTGAAAATTATTAAAACACAAGGTGATATTATACAACACCTTAGTTTTGATAAAATGGAAGGCAAAGGTTTTTTCACCAAAGAGATTGAAGAGCATTTATTGAATGGCAGCATTGATTTAGCAGTTCATTCTCATAAAGACTTGGAAACTGTTCAACCAGACGATCTAATGATTGCGGGAGTTAGTTCAAGAGAAGACCCAAGTGAATTATTGTTGATTAAAAAAGATGCTGTAGACGAAAGTCGCCCAAACAAGTTAAAATTAAATGCCATTGTTGGCACATCAAGTGCAAGACGCAAATGTCAATTACTAGAGACTAACCCTGATATTGTCCTAAAAGATTTACGCGGCAATGTTCCAACACGCATCAACAAATTACGGACGGAAAAATACGATGCTATCATGCTTGCCAAAGCTGGTGTTAGTAGATTACTGATCGATTTATCTGAATTCTATGTACTGACTTTAGACCCAACTGTATTTGTTCCGGCTCCAGCACAAGGAGCATTGGGTTATCAGGTAAGAAAGGCTGACAAAAGACTCATAGACATCGTTTCGTTGTTAGACCATCCTGCTGTGAAAGAACAAATTTCTGTGGAACGCAGAGTCTTAAACCTCTTCCAAGGAGGTTGTCAGTTACCACTTGGAGTTTATTGCGAAAAGGAAAACAATACTTTTAAAGTTTGGTCAAAAATGGCTAAATCTTGGGATGCTCCTGTTACAACTACGTATAAAGAAGGTAACGATATGGAAACCCTCGCTGCTGAAATCGTTGAGTCTTTACTAAAAAAAAAAGAATCTTAATTAGTTCAGAAAAACCTTCCTTAATAGTTTGGCACAAACAGCATAAAAATAGTTTGAAACATGAATATGTCTTTCAATCTTTCATAAAAACAGTACCCATTCCTTTTAGCCTGCCTCCTTCATTTGATTGGCTGTTTTTTAATTCAGCCAATGCTGTTGCCCATTTTTTTAAAAATGTTGATACTAGCACTATTTCATGCAAAATAGCTTGCATAGGCGAGTCTACTCATACAGAGCTAATAAAAATTGGCAAAAAAGCACACTTTATTGGCAAAGGTAGCATCGTAGAAATAGGTGTTGAATTCGCCAAAATATTAGGTGCTAAAATTGTTTTAATTCCTTGTTCTAATAGATCTGCACAAAGTATTCAACAAAATTTACCTGTACATCAAGTCATCCAAAAAGTGATTTACAACACTGTATTTTGTGATGTAACCATTACTAACATAGATGCTGTTTTTTTTACCAGTCCTTCCAATGTCATGGCATTTAATAGTGTCAACTCTTTCCCAAATCAAGTTTTTGCCATTGGTGAGACAACTAAAGCAGCCTTACTTAAAAAAAATATCACCTCAGTGGAAGCTAATGATTATCAATCACAGACATGGATTGAATTTTTAGAAAGTTATCCTTTAGAATAAAGGGATATAAAAATATAAAATGTATAACTTTGTACAATAGTCATTAAACTGTCTATGACATAGTTTAATTTGTAAAAACACTAGGGATGATTTTATTTAAGAACTGCTGGCAACCACTAAGCTAATATTGCGTTATAAGGGTAGAACATATGAAAAAAACGCAGAATCTAGAAGATATTATAAGCGGTTGTGCTAAGGAGGACAAGAGCTGTCAACATGCGTTATACCAAATGTTTTACGGTAAATTGATGGGTATTTGTCATCGATACACTCGGAACGAAGATCAAGCAAAAGATATTTTGCAAGAAGGATTTATAAAAATCTTTAATCACATTAAAGATTATGAACAAAAAGGGTCGTTTGAAGGTTGGATAAAACGAATAGTAACCAATACAGCCATTGATTATTATCGCAAAAGGAGCAACGATTTTTTGCTCATGAATGAAGAAAACGATATTGAAAGTGCTAAATATATTGAAGACGAAGAGGAATTAGAAGAGTTTTATGGCATGTCACCGAACGAGGTGTTGGCCGCCATAAAAAAGCTTTCTCCAGCATATCAAATGGTATTTAACTTGTATGTAGTAGAAGAATACACACACAAAGAAATTGCCGAAATGTTAGATATAAGCGTAGGAACTTCAAAGTCAAACTTGGCAAAAGCCAAACAAAATTTGAGGAACATTTTACATGTTGCTCTTTAAGCTAGAATTGATTATAATTACATTATAATAATAACATGACAAGATTAGAACAAATATTAAAACAGAAGCTAGACAAAGTCGAAGTTCCTTACAACCCAAGTCATTGGGCTGAAATGGAGCAGATGCTTGCATCTCAAGCTACTGGCATGTCTACTAAAACTAAATTATTTATTGGAGCAGCAGCTGTTATTACAGGTATCACCCTAGGTGGTTTGTTCATGAATAATGACGCGACAACAGACAGTACTGTCAACAAAAATGACATTACGGCTACTAAACTGAATGCAGAAACAAATTCTTTTGAAGAATCTCAAGTTGTTTTGACTGAAGCTTCAAACGAAACTGCTGCTCAAGAAGCGCATTCCACAACTATTCATGAAACAGAAAATGTTTCAGAGAATCAGGTGAATGAAACAGAAACCGTTTCAGCCGATCAGGTGAATGAATCACCAAAACAAGCAACTATTGAAAACAATTCTTCATTAGGAAATACTGCTACTACTCCTGTATTAAAATCAGGTTCTTCAACTTCAGGTTGGGGGAAATTTAGTGTTAGCCAAACCGAAGTATGTCAAAGGAAAGGAGTAACATTCTCTATTGATGGTGAAGGTGCTCATCCAGTTTCTTTCTTATGGAATTTTGGAGACGGTAATACTTCTTCACAACCTTCACCTACTCACGAATATACACAAGTAGGAAGTTTTGACATTACGTTAACACTGACCACAATAGCTACAGGAGTTGATACCGTGCAATCAAAAGCTAATCTTATTACTGTATTAGCTGCTCCAGACTATCATTTAGAACTGGCTCTTTCTAATGTTATGGACGTTGAGTCAGAAGCTTCATTTGAAGCTGTAGGATTAAAAGAAAATGAAACAATCAATTGGAATTTAGGAGATGGCACATCTTCACAAGAGCGAAGCTTTATTCATAGATATGAAGTAGCTAAACTATATGAAGTAAAAGCAACAGCTTTGAACAACACTACTGGTTGCACTACTAACCTGACAGACAAGATTAAAGTTGAAAATGACTACAACCTACTTGCTCCTACTGGCTTTATTCCTTCTAGTTTAATTGAAGTAAATCAAACCTTTATTCCAATTGGATTGAAAAACTTAGAAGAAGGTTATACTTTCTTATTCGAAATTTTTAATCCAAGAAATGGGATGGAAAAAATCTACAGTGTTATGGATTATCAAGGCTGGAATGGTCGAGTTAATAACACGGGCGAAAGATTAAACACGGGTATGTATAGCTGGGTAGCTATTGTTACCAAACCAGATGGCACTCAAAAGAAATATATGGGCTCAGTGTTGCTAGCAAAATAACACTACTAAAAACATATTAAAAAAAGAGGCTTATTCCATATGGAATAAGCCTCTTTTTTTATGCTTAATTAACAGAATGAATCCTTGGATTAGCGAATATTCCCACAATAAGTATAATAGGAAACGTACTCTAATACAAAATACCTGACAGGTTTTGAAAACCTGTCAGGTATTTTAGCTTGTAATAAGAACTAAAATATTAAAGTAAACACTTACTAACTTAGCTTTGGAAGATACAAATGATGTTACTCTGTGCTAGAAATTGATTTTTTAGTATCTAAGAACAAATAGCTTATCTATATCTATGCTTACTAATAAAGTGCAATTCCTTAAAAAGGAATGATGCTAAACCCAATTGATAATTGTCTTAAGTCAGGGCCACTATTATCTTCAAACAAAGAACTTAAACCATAAAACATGGTGAAATTAATGTCTCCCCAACCTATTCTCCCGGTAATTCCATAATGGTATCTTCTAATGTTTTTAATACCATAATATTTTCTTTTTCCTTGGTCATCTATAATTTTGGAGTAATCACCAAGAAGCCATCCAACTTTTCCACCAATCATTAATCTAAACGTACGTGTAGTTTTAGTTTTAAACCTCAACTCTATTGGGAAATCGAGGTAATTAGCAACATGTTTGTTTTTTTCATAAGAAATCTTTTTTGGTAACAAATACGTATGCCTATTCTCATTCAAGGAAGAATCAACAAAAACACCATTGTGATGCACATTATGGGAACTTATCCCCCATCCCAATCCCAAACTAAAATTTGACTTCCAAAAAGGAATATCGTAGAAGTTTGCAAAATCAACCCCAATTGATATGGGTCTTAATTCAATACCCGTTGGCACCGATTGCCAGCTATCTTGATTAATACTAATGACTATCTTGTCATGTTCTACTTTTTGATAGGGCGCTTCTACTTGAGCAATCAAACTGAAAACATTTAAATAAAACAGCGTACATAAGATTTTACGAATCATATTTGCTCCTCCAATTTTTTCTGCCAATTCCAGGCGTGAGTCAATGCATCTTCCATACTCATAGTCGTGTTCCAACCTAATACTTCCCTCGCTTTATCTACACTGCCATAAACAGCATCTACATCACCTGATCGTCTCTGACCTATTCTATAATTTAATTTAACCTCACTTATCTTTTCAAAGGTTTTAACCACGTCCATCACTGAGTTACCGTTTCCAGTTCCAATATTAAAAACTTCAGCAACAGATGTTTGTTGTTTTTGAGTCCAATTTAAAGCCGCCATGTGTGCGTTAGCTAAATCTACGACATGAATATAATCTCTCACACAAGTTCCATCAGGGGTGTCGTAATTATTTCCGTATATCGTAAGCATGTCTCTCCAGCCTGCTGCAGTTTGGGTGATAAATGGCACTAAATTGTTTGGCACTCCTAAAGGCAATTCCCCAATTAAGCCAGTTGGGTGAGCTCCTATCGGGTTAAAATATCTTAGTAGTACAGCATTCAATCGTTGCCCAGAATTTGAAGCATCTTTAATAATTTGTTCACAAACGACTTTCGTGTTTCCATAAGGCGACATGGCAATATTGCTTACTGATAACTCTGTGACAGGTAAATCTTCTGGATTTCCATACACTGTACATGAGCTACTGAACACTAATTGAGTGATGTTAAATTCCTTCATTACAGCAAGCAATGAAACAAGCGATCCAATATTGTTTTGATAATACTTTAGAGGCTGTTCTACCGATTCTCCCACAGCTTTGAAAGCAGCAAAATGAATGACACCACTGATGTTTTTTTCATTTTCAAACACCTTTCTCAAGGATGATTGGTTGTTACAATCAATTTGGTAAAAAGGAAAGTTTTCTCCTGTTATTTCGGCAATACCCTCTAATATTCTCCTATCAGAATTACTGAAATCATCTACAATAATTGGGTGATGCCCAGCCTCATGCAATGCAACAACAGTATGCGACCCGATAAAGCCTGCTCCACCTGTAACCAAAATTTTTGCCATCTTGTAATTTTAAACAAAAATACTTGATTATAAGTAAGGAAAAAATCATTCTCTATTTTGAAAATGTAATTCGTATTGTATCTTAACCCTTTCAATTTTGAACATAGATATGACAAAGGAGACATTTAACACTTTAGTAGTAACAGAAACATCTGAAAATAAATTCATTAGGGAAATCAAAGAGATACATATTACTGATTTGCCTTCACATGAAGTATTAATAAAAGTTCATTTTGCTGCGTTAAATTACAAAGATGCTTTGTCTGCCAGCGGTCACAAAGGAATTACTCGTCAATACCCACACACACCTGGCATAGATGCAGCCGGAATTGTTGTCTCTAGTTCTGACAATCGATTTAATACTGGTGACGAAGTAATTGTGACAAGCTATGATTTAGGTATGAATACTCACGGTGGTTTTTCTGAGTACATCTGTGTACCCGCCGATTGGATAGTACTTAAACCAACCGAATTTTCACTAAAAGAAAGTATGATTTATGGAACAGCTGGGTTTACTGCCGGACTTTCTTTACTGAAAATGGAAATGATGGGGCAAACACCTGAAATGGGACCTATTTTGGTGACAGGTGCAACTGGTGGAGTTGGATCAATGGCAGTGGCTATTTTAACTAAAGCTGGTTATCAAGTTATTGCATCAACCGGAAAAAAGGCAGAGCATGATTATCTCAAATCACTAGGTGCAGTGAAATGCATCGATAGAGATCAAGTATTTGACGTATCAAATAAAGCTATTATTAGAACTGCATGGGCAGGAGCAATTGATACGGTTGGTGGCACAACTCTCTCAACTGTAGTCCGAGCTTGTGGTCATAATGGAAATGTTGCGGTTTGTGGTTTAGTAGAATCACCCGCACTAAATATCACCGTATATCCACTCATTATCAAAGGAGTAAACTTACTAGGGATAGAATCGGCCGAATGCAATATGGAAATGAGACTACGTGTATGGAAAAAACTAGCCAATACTTGGAAAGTTAGCATTCCTGATTCCAGCATTACATATTGTTCTTTACATGAAATCAATCATTTTATTGACATGATTTTAGATGGCAAAGTAAAAGGGAGAGTAGTTGTAGATTTAAACACTCAAAAGAGCAACTAATGGCTGTATTTATCGTATTTTAGAGTCTAAACCACAGTTACTTGCAATTTGTTAAATCCAACATAAGTTTATTCCTAATATGGAGTTTGCTCATTATTGCTCCTTCTCACCTTATAGGGCAGGGACTTCCTATACCTATTGGTGTTCCAGGAGGTGTTGGTGTGGGTGTGCCTGATATCCCTACAAACACATTAAGTGAATACCCTCTTCCTTACGCGAACAAAGCAGCCGATTATCGGTCTGTATATTTATTGAGAGCCGTTGAGATGGGGGCACAAAAAGGAATAGAGACGGCCATTCGATCCATCTTTTTTGAAGTTGAAAAAGCACAACAAGCCCCATTATTTAACTTTACTATTCGCATGCGCCAAACCATGGACGATTCGCTTAGCATCCCAATTACAGATGCAGGCCTTGAAGGGGTATATGGTCCTTTAACTTATGTTGAAAAAAAGGGTTTCAACGAACATCGTTTTGATGTGCCTTTTTGCTGGGATGGTGTTAGCAACATCATCGTAGATATTTGTGTTCAAAATAGTGCTGATGACAATAGCCTCAATGCCATCGTTGTGGGAAGTGTCCCTGATACCACTAAAAATTCTTCTTATCATGACTGGAGAAACGATGGTGTGGCTATGTGTGATGCGGCAAATGCTATACAACCCGAATTATTTGCTGCTAGGCCAAAAATGTATTGGAGTTTTATTGGAGGTAGCGAAGTAGATTTAAGGAAAATAAGTGCTCCATTACCGGGTTCTTTCATGAAAGTAAATACTACTCAAATCATTGACTTTACTTTTCAAAATTATGGATGTAAACCTGTAACAAATCCAATTCTAGCTTATAAATGGAATGACGGTGTTGAAGTTTCTGAGCAATGGTCGGGAACGATAGAGCCAGGACAGGAAGTCAATTATACTTTTCAACAACCTATTACAGCCGACAACCAAGGATTTAATTCTTTGAAAATCTGGACCGACGACCCAATAGATGTTTTTAGAGCCAATGACACTTTAAGCAAACTTGTTTGGGTGAAAGACACCTCTAGCGCAGGACTTGATTATACGGGGACAGAATTTTGGATTGCGTTCATGAAAAATTATGACAATGGCCCTTCCTTAAAACAACGTTTGTTTATCACCTCTGGCAATAATACTCCCGTGACAGTTTCTTTTCCATTATTAGGATGGAATACTACTGTAAACGTTATTGAAAATGAAGTAGTAGAGGTAGTTATACCTAATGAAGTAGCCGGAGCAATTACTGCAACAGACTCTTCAGAGGTTATTACAAGAAATGGGTTGTTAATACAATCGGAAAAATCGATTTCTGTGTATGGATATTCAGGAGTAACCTATACCACTGATGCCTTTTTAGCAATTCCATCAAGAACTATTGGTACTGAATATGTAGTAATGGCGCCCGCAGGAATCTACAATGCCACTGGATTAATTGTAAATACGCCTTTAATAAACGCCCCTGCAGAATTTATTGTTGTTGCAACAAAAGACAACACAGAAGTAACCATTATTCCTTCAGCACAAACTGAAAAAAGCAATGTAGGTGACACCATCTCTGTGACACTGCAAATGGGAGAAACATATCTTGTACAAGCTGCCATCGAAAACCTTGCAGGAATTTCTACAGGCACCTTTGACTTGTCCGGATCTACTGTGACTGCCAACAAGCAAGTAGCTGTTATCAGTGGCTCACAGTGCGCGATGATGCCTAGCATCATGGATCCAAATAAATGTGATGCCTGCGATCACTTGCTCGAACAAATGACACCCACAGACACTTGGGGGAAAACATTTTACTTGACAGACTTTGACTACAAACCGGGAAACGATATTGTAAGAATAATGTCATCGTCAGACACCAGTGTTAACTTACTTATCAATGGAAGCATTGCTGTTACCTTGCCTCCCAAAGGCGGGTACTACGATTACACATTTAATGGGAACTTAAAGCTACAAGCTGATGCCCCTGTTCAGGTTGGTCAATTTTGTACTGGCGCAAACTGTGAGCCTACTAGCTTAACTGATCCATTTTACACCAATATAATACCTACGGAACAATGGGGGAATTTTTACACTTTCAGCACTCCAGTGATTAATGGTTTTGACATACATTACGTCAATATTATTAAAAAAGGGGGAAATGCAAAGGTTAGTTTAAATAGCACCTTAATAAATCAAAACGAATTTACAGCAGTAGCTGGTACTGATTTTTTTGCCGGTAAAATTCGTGTACCCAAAGGCTCACACATCATCACTGCCGACAGTATCATTGCTGTATATGTCTACGGTTTTGGTAGGGCCGAATCCTATGGCTACCCTTCTAGTGGTTCCTTATTAAAACGACTTAATGTTGAATTAGTTGATGTGGTCATAGATGAGACACCGCCAAGTTGCTTCAAGACAAATGATGGCGTATTGACCGCCGATGTGCTGAACGGAAGTGCTCCATTTCAATATCTTTGGTCGACAGGCGACACTACTAAATCATTACAGAATATTGGAGAAGGCACCTATTGGGTTAAAGTAACCGATTTATACGGGTACTTTTCATATGACTCAATTACTGTTATGTATCCCGAAGAGCTAGAAACTCAAATGAGTGGTACAAACGTAAGTTGCTTTGAAGGCAACAATGGTTTTACATGGGTTGATATTTCGGGTGGTACTAAACCATATACGATAGAATGGTTAACTACTCCTCCTTCACTCAATGACACTTTATTAAATCTTAAAGCAGGGAAATACAAAGTAAAAGTTGTTGACTACAATGGTTGTGAAAAAATAGATTCAGTTAATATTACTCAACCTTCAAAAATATCAGTCTATTTAGATATCAATAACTTAGCATGTTTTGAAGATAACAATGCTTCAGTTGCCGTTAATGCTGTTGGCGGAATAGGGCAACTTAGCATTAAATGGCCTTCCGAAAATTTAACGCAAATATGGAATAGAAGTGGCATGAGTGCAGGTGAATATTATTTTGAAATCACCGATAATAATGGATGTAAAACAGATAGTCTGTTTACCATCACACAACCTACTAAATTTGGCTATACCATTACTAATTTGGCCCATGACAAATGCGAGCAAAGTATTGGTGCTTTGTCTTTGCAAAGTTATGGCGGGGTTATGCCTCATCAACTTACATGGAGAGATGGTGGAAATGATTGGTCAAGAAATAATTTAGAAGCGAACAGCTATGTTTTTGAAATCGTTGATGACAACCTATGTTCCATCACAGATACTATTGAGATTACAACGACACAAGTCCCTAAACTTTCTTTGGTCAATAGTAATATGGCTAAGTGCGAAAATGGAACTGGAAGTGCCGAAGTAAATGTTGTGGGTGGAGATGAAGCTAATTACCTCATAAAATGGAACACAGCACCACCAACTTATGGCTCATCTGTCATTGAATTAAATAGTGGGTTGTACGTGGTAAAAGTGAATGATTTGACATGTTCTGATTCCTTGACAGTATTCATAGATTTTGTACCACCACCCGAGATTACTTTTAACAAAATAAGCCCTACTTGCGGAGTAGAGAATGGTAGTATTGAAGCAGTTATTGTATCTGGTACAGCGCCTTTTCAATTTAGCTGGAACACTACTCCCATTATCAACACCAACCCTTTAACTAACATTGAAGCTGGTAGTTATAAACTCACACTAACAGATTCAATCTGTGTTATTGACCAACAGGTTGATTTATTATCTATAGATGGGCCACAAGCAACTATTACAACCACCAATAGCAATTGTGCCTTAGATAACGGAATGGCGCAAGTAGATGCCTATGGAGGTTCTGGCGCATATACTTATA
>JBLIDJ010000047.1:0-18290 GCA_047634195.1 Flavobacteriales bacterium | reverse complement strand
TAATGGACTAATGGACTAATGGACAAATGGTAGGCTGAAAAACCTCTGAAAGGATTAATTTTGTTGGGTTAAATGGAAATCAAAGGTTTTAAATAAAAAAAGTGTATTTATTGTCAGAGTATAATAATCAAAAAAAATGGAATTATTAGCGGTAAACAGACGTATAAATGTAATGTCTGTAAAAGCAATTTACTGAAGGGATAAGGATAAATCCTGTAAGTAAATTAGTTTACGACCATTTAGCTCTTACTATACTTGGAGGATTTAATGGTACGGCAAGTTCATTGCCAACAACTATTAGTCAAGGTTCAAACGAAACTTATTCGTACGACCATATTGTTCCTATTTATTTGGATATTAGCTATATTGAAGTAGCTGCTATGGTTCATGGCCCAAGCGATTCTGAAATTATTAATGCTGCAAGAGTAGATTTCAGTAAGTCAATTAATACAATGAATCAAATAATTACTGATTTTGATATTGTACCTAACCCTGCCAATGAAGTGTTAAATTTGCGTATTGACATTAAGAAAGATGTGCTTGTCACAATAACGTTAGCAGATATTACTGGAAAAGTGATTTTCAATAACCAATCCTCTTTACATGCTGGTAGTTATGTTGAGCAAATTGATACCCGTGATATTGAGAACGGACTATATTTAATAAACTTAAATGTTGACGGACAAATGATTACTGAAAGAGTAGTTATTAGCCACTAACATTCATTTTTATTTCACGAAAAAAGGTTGTTCATTTTGAATAACCTTTTTTTTGTGTCTTATAAAATTAAAACAAAAACAAAAAAAACCCTAAGGAAATTATTCCAAAGGGCTTTAAGTGGTTAGGTCAAAGGAGTCATTTAATACAAATCATTATTCGACCATTTTTAAGGTGGTACCCTTTAGACGCAGGTGTTTTAAAATGGTTGCTTTCTACTCTTGCTAAATAATCTAAACTGTTACCTTTGAGCAAATAAATTAGGTACATGAAAATTGTTTTAGTTACAGGAGCCACCTCTGGCATAGGAAAAGCAACGGCGCAGAAATTCGCTGCGCACAAACACAACTTAATCATCACAGGTAGAAGAAAAGAACGATTAGTAGCTTTAGCTGATTCTTTAGAAACGGAATTTAACATCAAGGTGCTACCCTTAGTGTTTGATGTTCGAAATAAAGAAGAAGTTTCAAAAGCTATTTCTAGCTTAAATGAAGATTGGAACAAAATAGATATCCTTGTCAATAATGCTGGATTAGCGTTAGGAAGAGGAACAATAGACAATGGTGATTTGGGTGATTGGGATACCATGATCGACACCAATGTAAAAGGACTATTGTATATGTGCAAAGCAGTTATTCCTTTGCTTAAAAAGTCTGCAACTCCTCATATTATAAATATTGGTTCTATCGCTGGAAAAGAAACTTACCTGGCAGGGAACGTATACTGTGCAACGAAGCACGCTGTCGATGCACTTACTAAAGCTATGCGCATAGATTTACTTCCTCATGCCATCAAAGTTACAGGAGTATGCCCTGGAGCCGTAGAAACAGAGTTTTCGGTAGTTCGTTATCATGGCGATCAACAAAAAGCTAATGATGTCTATAATGGCTTTAAACCCCTTGAAGCAGAAGATGTAGCTGAAGTAATATTTTTTGCTGCTTCGCAACCCAAACACGTAAACTTGAATGATATTGTCATAACCCCTACCGCGCAAGCCAACACGGTATATATTGCCAAAGAATTATGAAAAAATTAATGTTATTAAGTATTGTCATCTGGTCTGTTAGTGGCTGTATCTATCAAACTGAACCAGCAGATTTGGTGATTCACAATGCAAACATTTATACCAATGATGTTTCATCGCCCAAAGTGCAAGCTGTAGCAATAAAAGATGGTAAAATCCTTGAACTAGGTGCAGAACGTGACATCTTGAATAAGTACAAAGCCACCAAAGCTATTGATGCAAAAGGAATGTTTGTATACCCTGGCTGGGTAGATGCTCATTGCCACTTTCTAGGCTTAGGGCAAACTTTGCAGCTAGTTAATTTGCAAGGTGTGAGTAGTCTATCTGATTTCATAAAAACCATACAATTATTTCATAAAAATAATCCTGATAGTTGGGTTAATGGAAGAGGTTGGGACGAAAGCTTATGGGATGACAAGACTATTCCAAGCATCTCACTTCTCGATTCACTGTTTCCTGAAACACCGGTATTTCTTCAAAGAGTGGACGGACACTCTGCAGTGATAAATACCGTAGTTGCTAAACTTGCCAACATCAATGCAAAAACATCTATTCAAGGAGGACTCATTGAATATAAAGATGGAAAGTTTACAGGCAGATTGGTTGACCAAGCTATGACTTTGATAGATGTATTGTTGCCTAAAACGAACAATAATATGAATAGCAAAGCACTTATAAGTGCAGAGCGTGTTTGTTTCGAAAATGGACTAACTACTATTACAGATGCTGGTTTGAATTTAGAAGATATACTCTTAATTGATTCTCTGCAAAAAGCAGGTGTGCTAAAAATGCCTATGAATGTAATGGCATCTGACAATGATATCAATAAAGATTATTTTTTTAAAAATGGGGGAATAGAAACAGATCGATTGCAAATGAACAGTTTTAAATTCTATGCTGATGGATCATTGGGTTCAAGAAGTGCCCGTTTAAAAAAACACTATCACGACCATGCTACTAGTGGCATGATGATGAACAGTAAGGAGTACTTTCTAAAGCAAGCTAAAAAAATGCTGGAGCATGATTTCCAAATGAATACACATTGTATTGGTGATTCAGCTATTGGCATGATGCTCTCTGTTTATGGTGAAGTACTCCAAACGACCAATGACAAACGTTGGCGCATAGAACACGCTCAAGTATTAGATGATGTTGATATTGGTAAATTCAGAACATACAGCATAATCCCCTCTGTTCAGCCTACACACGCTTTGTCTGACAGGCGTTGGGCCAAAGATAGATTAGGTGATAAACGTATCAATGGAGCGTATGCCTACAAAGATTTATTGGCAACCAATGGCGTTTTAGCTTTTGGTACTGATTTCCCGGTGGAAACAGTGAGTCCACTGAGAACTTTTTTCGCAGCAGTGTTTAGAAAAGAACCAGGTGAGCTTGGAGAAGGGTGGAGAACAGATCAAGCACTTTCAAGAAAAGAAGCTTTAAATGCAATGACCATTGGAGCAGCAATTGCCAATCATCAAGAACATTTGTATGGTAGTATTACTGTTGGGAAATTAGCCAATTTCACCATATTAAATACAGATTTACTAAAAGACACAGAAGAACGATTAGCGACGACCAAAGTATTAAGAACAATAGTGATGGGTGAGGAAGTGTATAAAGAATTCTAAGCCACAAACAATCTTTAAAACAGTTGTTATATAACAAAAAAGCTCCTTTAAAATCAATTAAAGGAGCTTTTTAATGTGCTGATTGCCTGTTACTAATTAACAGTCTAGTTCTTTTCCTTCGCTATTGAAAAAAGCGAATTCTAGTAGTTGAAAAGAATTTAAAGGGGAAATCTTTATCCACGTTTTATATTTCAAAAACCACTTTACCTGAATGGACATTAACCCTTTGGTTAAATAAGCTGCCACATAAGGGTGAGCTGAAATGCCCGTTACGTTTTCTTTTTGATCAATCATTAAATAACGTAAGGAGTTTTCAATTTCATCAACCAATAAAACAGTTGATTGTACTTCTCCTGTACCATTACATGTAGGACAGTTTTCAGCTGTCTTAATTTCCGTTTCTGGTCTTACTCGCTGACGAGTAATCTCTACCACACCAAATCTACTTGGAGGTAAAATGTTGTGCTTCGCTTTGTCGTCTTTAAAGCATTCTTTTAATTTTTCAAACAATGCTCTTTGATTGGCCGATTCATGCATGTCAATAAAGTCGACAACAATAATACCACCCATATCGCGCAAACGAAGTAACCGTGCTATTTCAACAGCACACTCCATGTTTGTCTCTAGTGCATTTGATTCCTGGTTTTTTCCAGCTGATTTTCTGTTCCCACTATTCACATCAATAACGTGCATAGCTTCGGTGTGCTCAATAATCAAGTAAGCACCACTTTTCAAGTTTACCTGTTTGCCAAAACATTGTTTTAGCTGCTTGGTAATACCAAAATCTTCAAAAATACCTAATTGCCCTTTGTACAATTTGGCGATCTTCTCCTGATCGGGAGAAATAGTTCTTAAGAATTGTTTGATTTCTTCATGTAGCACAGGGTCATTTACGTGTATGTTGCTAAACTTAGCATTTAACATATCACGCAAAATAGCTGATGTTTTGTTGATTTCGCCTAATACTTTTCTGGGTGGTTTGGCGCGAGTCAAGGTGGTTTGCAATGACTCCCAACGTTCTACTAAATTCCTTAAATCGGTATCTAGTTGAGCTACTTTTTTGTTCTCAGCAACTGTTCGAATGATGACACCAAAGTTTTTGGGTTTTATGCTAAGCATAAGTCTCCGCAAACGATCACGTTCATCAGGGTCTTTTATTCGTTGAGATAAAGAAATCTTATTAGAAAAAGGTACTAATACTATGTACCTTCCAGCTAATGTTACTTCAGAACTTAATCGTGGTCCTTTTGATGAGATGGGTTCTTTGGCAATTTGAACCAAGATTTGCTGTCCAGTAGACACCACTTCTTTGATTTTGCCTTCTTTCTCAATGTCAGGTAAAAATTCAAAATTATCTAAGCTTGAAGACGCTCTTTTGCCTTCAAGACTCTCTTGAGCATATTGATTTAACGAAGGAAATCGTTGACCCAGATCGAGGTAATGCAAAAAAGCATCTTTCTCGTAACCAACATCAACAAACGCCGCGTTTAAACTAGGTATAATTTTCTTTACCTTGCCTAAATAGACATCCCCTACGGCAAACTCGGTTTTACCTTTTTCGCTATGTAGTTCCGTTAATACCTTATCCTTAAGTAGAGCTATAGAAATTTCGGATTCACTTGAATTAATTACAAGTTCAATATCCATATTAGCCCGTATTAAACACAAAGAACCAATGCTAGTACATCGAGTGCACTAACATCAGCTTTGTGAAAGGATTATAATAAAATTTACTGCAAATTGATGTTATACTCAATTTACATTTCAAAGAAATAAGTTACTTATTTCTTCTTCTTATGACGATTCTTGCGCAAACGCTTTTTACGTTTGTGGGTAGCCATTTTATGTCTTTTTCTTTTTTTACCGCTTGGCATAACTTTATGTTTTTAATTTTTCTTCAATTCATTTATAAATCTATCTACTCCATCTTTCACTATTGTGTCAGAAATAAGCGTCTGATATCTTTCGAAACTAGCAATGGCATTTGCTGAATCATTTAAAGTAGCGTACGTCCTACCCAAATAAAAATATGCATCTGCATAATGCTCAACATCCAAAGCAACAATTTGTTTAAAACGTTCTATTGCTTTCTCATATTGACCTGATTGAATACTAAAATGACCTAAGTGCCATATAACATCCACGTTTTCAGGATTTTCTTGTAACATTTCACGCAAGATTGTTATTCCTTGCATAGGTTTTTCTCCTTGCACCATAGCTATTGCTTGTGCTAATCTTTGCTCATCTTTTGTACTTTCTTTATTGACTATTTCCAACTTACTAGATGGCACAATAGGCATGTTAAAAAGTATTACTCCTAGAACAAGTACTAGAACTACAACGGTAAGTTGTTTAATTTTTTTTGAGCTTTTCACTTTAAGCGATTACAGTGTTTGATGTTTTTTCCTTCACATTTTCTACAAACTCTTTTGCAGGTTTAAAGGAAGGTATATGGTGTTCAGGTATTATGATTGTTGTGTTTTTAGAGATATTTCTTCCTGTTTTCTGCGCTCTCTTTTTCACTATAAAGCTACCAAATCCTCTAAGGTAAACATTATCTCCTGCCTCTAATGAATTCTTAATTGAACTCATAAACGCCTCTACAGTAGTTTGTACAGCTACTTTTTCAATACCAGTCTTATCGGCGATCTCAGCAACTATGTCCGCTTTTGTCATCTCTTTCTTATAATTTTAGTGTAACGACTTCTCTTAAAATCGGGGTGCAAAGATACTTTTCTTTTTTTAACCCAAAAAGATAAAAGGCATTAATTTTACAGCTTTTGTTAAACTTTATAATGAACATATCCAAACCTTTAATAGACTGGTATTTAGCACATAAGAGAGATCTTCCTTGGAGATTAACAAAAAACCCATATTTGATTTGGTTGTCAGAAATCATTTTGCAACAAACAAGGGTTGCACAAGGCCTACCTTATTACAATGCTTTTGTCTCTGCTTACCCAACTATTGACATGCTAGCAAACGCCTCTGAAGATGAGGTGCTGAAGCTTTGGCAGGGTTTAGGATATTACAGTAGAGCTCGAAATTTGCATGCTACGGCAAAAACGATTACCGACAACTATGGAGGCCAATTCCCGACAACTTATACGGAAGTACTCGCATTAAAAGGAATAGGAAGTTACACGGCTGCTGCTATCTGTTCATTCAGTTATAATCAACCTTATGCCGTGCTCGATGGAAATGTCTTTCGTGTACTATCCCGTTTTTTTTGGATCGATACGCCTATTAATAGTTCGCCAGCCAAAAAAATATTTACAGAAATAGCGCAACAGTTTTTATGTAAAACTACGCCCGATTTGTACAATCAAGCTATTATGGAATTGGGAGCCACCATCTGTACCCCAACAAATCCAACTTGTGAAGCATGCCCACTATCTGACTCTTGTGTTGCGAACAAAAAAAATGATGTTACATCTTTTCCAATTAAATTAAAGAAAAATAAAGTTAAAAAACGGTATTTTAATTACCTCGTCTTTCAATACCAAGAACAAACCGTCATAGAAAAACGTTTGGAACAAGATATATGGAAAGGATTGTATCAGTTTCCTTTGATAGAGACCGAGCTAGACGTCGAAGGAGATGAAATTATCTCTTTAATACAGCAGCAGTATCACCTACCAGATATGACGATTGTTAATGTAGTAAAGTACCCAAAGCATATATTGAGTCATCAGCATATTTTCTCAACGTTTCTATTTGTCGAATTAAAAAACCTAAAAACGCTTGAAAACCACAACTGGGTTGACGTCAAGTTGCTTAAACGGTTTCCAGTGTCAAAAAATATTGATCGGTTTTTAAATTCTTATTCGGTTTTTTCATAACTTATCTCCGTAATTTTACAAAACAATTAAAAACAAACAATTATGGCAGGAGTAAACAAAGTTATCCTTGTTGGAAATCTTGGGGCAGACCCAGAAGTACGACACCTAGAAGGAGGCGCAGCTGTTGCAAGCCTAAGCATTGCAACTTCAGAAACGTATACTGATAAAACTTCAGGCGAAAAAAAGACACAAACTGAATGGCACAAAGTGGTACTTTGGAGAGGTTTGGCTGAAATAGCAGAAAAGTATTTGAAAAAAGGAAACCAAGTATATGTCGAAGGTAAGCTTAGAACAAGATCTTACGAACAGGAAGGTGTTACCAAATATACTACTGAAGTAGTTGGTAATAACTTAACTATGCTTGGTGGAAAATCTGATGCTAGTAGCCAACAATCTGCAGCACCTAAAAAAGAGGTTTCTGCGTCAATAATCAATAACGAACCTGAAGAAGGTGATGATTTACCATTTTAATAATTAATGATTTTAGAATTAGAACCTCCTCCCGAACCGATCCTTCTGTTTAATACGCTCTTCACTTTTTTACCTCTCACTCTTGAGTCTTTGGTTTCAATAGTGGTAACCATAATATTGCTTGTTTTGTCTGCTTTGATTTCAGGTTCAGAAGTTGCTTACTTCTCCTTAGATCCTATTCATATAAACGAGATAGAGCAATCTACCGAAAAAAATGACATTAGAATTATTGATTTATTGAGCAAGCCTAAGAGATTGCTAGCGACCATATTAATTAGCAATAACTTTATTAATGTAGCAATCGTGCTTTTCTCTACATTTTTAATGGGCAACTTGATTGACATGTCTGGAGCGTCAGCGCTAACACAATTTTTGGTTCAGGTCATTGCCGTAACATTCATCATATTGCTCATTGGAGAAGTTATCCCCAAAGTGTATGCCTCTTCATATGCGCTTTCGCTTGCCCGATTCATGGCTTTTCCACTAACTATTCTCAGCAAAATATTAGCACCACTGAGTAAAGTTCTAGCTGCTAGCTCCGTATTTATTGACAAAAAAATTAAAAGAAAAGGCAATGATTTTTCAGCCAATGAACTAGATCAAGCCTTAGAATTAACCTACAACGACACAGAAACAAGTACGGAAGAAAAAAAGATACTAAAAGGAATTGTTAAGTTTGGAAATACAGATGTTACCCAAATTATGACTGCCCGAGTAGATGTCACCGCATTGTCGTTCGACACCACCTATGAGGAGCTTTTGTTGATTATCAAGAGTAGCGGCTATTCGCGTATCCCGGTGTTTAAAGAAACTTTTGATCACGTAGCTGGGATTTTATATATAAAGGACTTATTACCGTATTTAAACACGACTAAAGAAAATTGGCAGGAATTAATCCGAGCACCATTTTTTGTACCCGAAAACAAAAAAATTGACGATTTATTAAAAGAATTTCAAGAAAAAAAGATTCACCTTGCCATCGTTGTTGATGAGTATGGTGGTGCTTCTGGTATTGTTTCTTTAGAAGATGTGATTGAAGAAATTGTTGGTGATATCTCCGACGAATTTGACGATGAAGACATTTTGTTTTCAAAATTAGATGACAATAATTTTGTGTTTGAAGGGAAAATACCTTTAATGGACATGTATCGTATACTTGAGATTGAAGGAGAAGAGTTTGAAAAAGAAAAAGGAGAAGCCGAAACACTCGCAGGGTTTTTATTGGAGCAGAGTGGTAAAATTTTAAAAAAGAACGAACGCCTAACGTTTGGTAATCATATGTTTACAGTAGAAGCAGCCGATAATAGAAGAATAAAAAGAGTGAAATTAACCATTCAACCAAAAGACGAAGTGATTGAACAATCTAAAAAAAGATTCTTCAACTTTTTAGGATTTTTTATAGTACTTATAGGGTTTAGTTCTTGTGAAGAATCTTATGTTCCTAAGCAAAAAAGCTATTTTAGGATTGCGCTGCCAGCACATGGTTATCAAAAAAGTGCCTTAGATTGCCCTTACCAATTTGAACATCCAACATATAGCAAAGCACTGTTCTCTTCACAAGAAAAAAAGAACAAATGCTGGCCCGATCTTCACTTTAATAAATTGAATGCCAAGCTATATTTAACGTATCAAAAAATTGACAACGAAAATCATTTGACTGATTTGTTAAATGACAGCCATAAACTAACGTATGATCACGCCGCAAAGGCTTCTGGTATACTATCAAGCAGAATAGATGTTGCGGCAACAAATGTACACGCATTGATGTTTTTGGTAAAAGGAGATGTTGCCTCAAACGTACAATTTGTTGCAACAGATAGTAGTAAACATTTTTTGAGAGGTTCTTTATATTTTTACAACAAACCAAATGGTGATTCTTTAGCGCCTGTGGTAGATTTCCTGACAGAAGACATTAAGCATTTAGTAGAAACTATTCAGTGGGTTGAATTATAGCAAAAACATTAATCCAAACAGGTAAATGACCGTACCAACAATGAAGAGTACAAAGGTGTAAGGAAATAAATCTTGAGCTTTTAGTTTGGTAATACCTAACAGCGGTAAAGCCCAAAAGGGTTGTAGCATATTCGTAATCTGATCGCCATATGCTAAAGCCAAAATTCCTTTACTCAGCGGAACACTTAGTTGTTGGCAAGCTTCAATAATAATAGGCCCTTGAATCATCCATTGTCCTCCGCCCGATGGAACAAACAAGTTGACCAAGCCTGCACTAAAAAATGCCCAGATTGGGAATGTTTCTGCCGATGAAATGCTCACAAAAAAGCTAGAGACATGTTCTATTAAATTCCCGCCCGACATAAGCCCCATAATACCAAAATACAAGGGGAATTGTATAAGAATTCCTGTTCCATCGCTTATTGCTCTCTCAATAGCATGGGAGAAATTACGAATAGAACCATGCAATAAAAACGCTAATCCTAGCAAGGTTATATTGATGGTGTTGGGTGAGATAAACGCCCAGCCAGCTTCACTGCTTATAAATTTACCCGTAATACCAACCAACAAGGCAATACCTATCAATAATCCAAATTTGGGTTGAGAATCTAATCTTTCAGCTAAATATGGTGACTTTTCAATAGCTACTTCTTGCTTTTCTTTTGTTATTAAACCTTGTGGAACAGCCAAATTGTTTTGTGCGAAAAACCTAAGTGTCATGGGAATAATCAGCAAAACTAAACCGCAAATAATGATGTTGCCTATTGAAAAAGCAGTTTCGTTAAAACCAATGAATGCCGGCAAATCATGAGAGCTGTTTTCCATTAAGCTTGCTAAGTGCCCTTGTTCTGATACTTTTATGAGTGCAGAACCAGACAAACCTCCATGCCAAAACATGAGGCCAGCATATCCGGCTGTACCAATCAAAGCATAGTTTATTTTTAGTTGGTGCAATTCGGCATGTTCCCCAATTTTGCGACACAATATTGCACCAAAGACTAATCCCAATCCCCAGTTCACCCATGAAACCAATAGGGTAGCAAAACAGACAACCCAAACCATTTGCTGAGGGTTTTTAGTAAACTGAACAAGCCTGTTAATGATGGCGTTTACTTGTTGGGTTAAGGCTATGACATGACCGAGTATAAGCATTAACATCATTTGCACCAAAAACACCAAGCCATTGTTACTCCAAAGACCATTTTCCCAAGCCAGGAATGTTGCCGATAGGCTAGACTGATTCGTTGCCGGAGTAATAGTGAAAAGTGTAATAACAAAAACAAGCACTGTGAGCAACAAAGCTATGCTCAAAGGCGATGGCAATGAATTTCTAAGAATGCTAAAAATCTTTTCAGTGAATTTCATCTGTCAATAATAAGAAAAATAGAGAAAAGCAAAAAGCCGATTTTGCTTTCTGCAAAATCGGCTTTTCAAAATATATATTGAGTGCTACTTAGAACGGTAAATCATCTGGAGCTTGCTCAACTGCTTCGTTAGGAACAGTTTGAGGCATAGGAGCGCTTGCAGCACCCATTTTCTCTAATTTCCAAGCGTCTAAAGAATTGAAAAACTTCACTTCTCCATCCTTAGGGCTAGTCCATTCTCTGCCTCTCAAGTTAAAACTAACTTTTACTTCTTCTCCTTCATTCACTGCATCTAGCAAATCGCACTTGTCTTGTGTCAATTGAAACAAAACATGTTGTGGGTATTGAGTTGATTCGTCAGTAAGTACAAACTCACGTTTTTTGAAAGAATCGGTTACTTGCTGCGTGTTTTTTTTAACACGCAATTTTCCTGTTAGTTGAAACATATAATTAATTATTAAACGATAATAAAGTTTTCCAAGCATCGGCAATGTTGCCTTCTGCAATTAAACTTTTTGCTTTTTTATGTAATTCTTGTTCTAGTTTTTTTGCGTCATCTTCAAAGGTCATGAACAAATCACTGAGTTCAATCAGCCTGTATTCGTTCACCGTTGTTTCATCGGGCAGTTGCTGCACGTTTCCAAGTTGGCCCAGGTCGTTTCCGGAAAGGAAATGACTGTTTTTTATGTCAGCAGGAATAGCGTCAACACCAACACCTAAAGTAGTTAGTGGTTTAGTAACTTCAAATAAAGCACTGCCATGCGCTCTCGCATAATAGTTGCCACCCATTCGGCCTACTAAATCAATTTTGGTAGGATCAATTTTTCCGTTTTCATCCAAAACAGCTTCACTCACGTGAATTTTCACAATTTCTGAGATCACTAAGTTACCTGCACCACCTTCTGTACCAAGTTCTATCACTTCCTTTACAATACATTCTAATTGTACAGGAGATTCTTTTACTCGAAAAGGTTTTACCAAATCTGATGCAATGGGTGTTAATCCCGCTTTTTCAAATTCATTGACACCTTCAGCATATTCTGTGCTGGCCAAAGAGCATTGTTGCACCAAATCATAATTAACGATGTTGATCACCACTTCTTTTACCCTCTTCACGTTTTCAAACGTGTGCTTGGTGGTGTTGTTTCTTCCTCTGCGAGCAGGAGAAAAAATAGCAATAGGAGGATTGGCACTAAAGACATTGAAAAAACTAAACGGAGCTAAGTTAGGCTCGCCCTTTTCATTCATTGTCGATGCAAACGCTATAGGCCTAGGTCCAATAGCTCCCAACAAGTAGCCGTGTAATTCTCCAACAGAAATTTCTTTAGGATCAATAGTTTTCATCTAAAAATAATTTTGGACAAAGTTACTTTTTTGAAGTGGGTTAAACGATATTTGTTTTCAACAACTTGTAATCAGTAATTATAGTAGTTAATCCTTAGTAAAAAGTACTCAGTAACTAGGTGTTCCATCCCGAATCACTACTTTATCAGGACAGGCTCTTTTGACTTTTGACTTTATGGGGCTGACACCTAAAATCCCGATGCTCGGGACATGCTCTGAAACCTAATACCTTAACCCCTTAAACTGAGCGGAGCCGAAGTGGCCGAAAATAGTTTAGGAGTCCAAACTAAATCAGGTTCTCGACTTAGTCAATTGCATAGTTCTTAATTTAAACATTATTTTTAGGCCTTAAATTTTAATTGAATCATATTCTTATGAAAAAAATATACATACTTAGTATCCTTGCCTTTACAGTTTCCATTAACACCAACGCTCAAAATTTCAACTTCACGCCTACACAACATATAGACGAAGATGTGCAAGCTGAAAATTACTCTAGACATGAAATGGACATGATGACTAGAGACTTAAGTGGCATTCAGTTTAAATGGGAATTAATAAGTAATACATTCTTAAGTGAGTGGAGTTATTCATTATGTGACCAAGGAGGGTGTTATGTAGGAATTCCTCCATCAGGCACAATGTCTCCTATTACCGATGAACAAGCCGACAATGGAATGACTGGCTTTCTTATTTTAAACCTAACTGCATCTTACTATTACGGAGAAGGTGAGTTGGTGTTCTACATTTATGAAGCTGGGAATTACGCAAACGGAGATACCGCTACTATGTACTTAAACTGGGCAGATCCTTCTGCTACTGCAATTCAAGAAGACGTATTTGGAAATGTTGAGCTTTACCCAAATCCAGTTAATAATGAATTGGTATTGAACAACATTGAAAACATGTCTCATATTGAAATCATTGGTGCCACTGGACAAACGGTATTAACTGAAAACCTAAGTCAAAACATCCAAAACATTAACCTAACTGATTTGCCAAAAGGCATCTATATCGCTAAATTAATTCATGAGAATGGAGAGGTAAACACTCGAAGAATTTTCAAAAATTAATTTCACGACTCAGTAAAGATTTTGGGGGGATTTAATCTCCCCATTTTTTTTGTAAAAAATCTCAAACTCGTATTTCGCACGAAAATATCTGTGTGGCATAATGCGGGTTAAAAAGGAATTAAATCAACTACTGTTTTGCTTTTCGTTTAAAAAACAATACGTATTAAACAATCAAATATTTTTTCGTTTTTTTATTTGATTATTTTTTTTGAAATACATTGCCTACTTAAAAATAACATTAACTTTGCGTCCCTTTTAAAGGGGTAATTACATGCGGATGTGGTGGAATTGGTAGACACGCTAGACTTAGGATCTAGTGCCGCGAGGTGTGAGAGTTCGAGTCTCTCCATCCGTACAGCAAAATGGTATAAGTTATAAGGACAACAAACTACCTTATAGTTTATGCCATTTTTTATTAATCAGCTAATTTTTTTTATCATGAATATTACCCAAGAAAAGATTGACGATTTAAATGCAATCTTACGTGTAAAAGTAACTCCAGAAGATTATCAAAGCCAATATGCTGCTGCCTTAAAAAAACAGGGCAAGGAAGTAAATATCCCTGGCTTTAGACCTGGTCATGTACCAAGTGGTTTAATTAAGAAAAAATACGGTCCTACATTATTGGCTGAAGAATTAAACAAAATGTTGAGTGCTGCGGTACAAAAATATGTTGTTGACAATAAATTAGACATCCTAGGAAATCCATTACCAAAACACGATGATGAAAATCAAGGTGATTGGGCAAATCCAGGAGATTTTGAGTTCACTTACGAGTTAGGATTAGCTCCAGAATTCAAATTGTCTATTTCTAAAAAGAACAAATTTACCCTTCAAAAAATCAAAGCGGACCAAAAGCAGGTTGACACGCAAATAAACAACTTAGCCAAACGTTTTGGCAAAATGTCAAATGTTGATGTTGCTTCTAGTAAAGACATGGTGATAGGTGATTTCGTAGAGCTTGATGCGAATGGAATCATTGTTGAAGGTGGTGTTTTTAATACCTCTACAGTTTCTTTAGAGTTTTTAGATCACAAAAAAGCACAAGACCTTTTAGTAGGAAGTAAAGTTGGAGAAACTAAAAAAGTTGACCCAAGAGACTTATCTAAAGGTGATGCCGACTTGGCAGCTATGTTGAATGTAAAAAAGGATGCACTTGTTAACCTAAGTTCTCAATTTAACTTTAACATCAAAGAGATTAAACGTCTTGCTTCTGCCGAACTGAACGAAGAGCTTTTCGCTAAACTTTTTGGAAACGATACTGTTAAAACGGCAGAAGAGTTTGAAGCAAAAATCAGAGAAGACCTAGAAGGAAGATATAATCAAGATAGCCAACACTTATTGCGTAGAGATATTGCAAAAGCTATCATTGAAAAAACGGAATTCAAATTACCTGATACATTCTTGAAAAAATGGATCATTGCTTCTAACGAGAAGCCAATTTCGCCAGAACAAATGGAAACAGAGTACGATGGTTACGCTGAAGGTTTGAAATGGCAATTGATTCAAAACAGAATCATTAAAGAAAATGATTTGAAAGTTGAGCCTCAAGAAGCTGAAAATCATACAGCCAAGCTTATTGCAGATCAATTTGCGCAATATGGTATGCCTGCTCCAGAAGGAGAAGAAATGAAAAATCAAATTAGCCGTGTACTTGGTAATCAAGACGAAGTACGACGTATATATGACATGTTGTTTGAATCAAAAGTGATTGATCATGTAAAAACTTTGGTCAAAATAGACGAGAAGGAAATCTCCTTTGAAGAATTTTCTAAATTAGCTTCATGAATTTGATCTTAGTGAAAGCTAAAAACTGTTTTTAAGAAGTATTTGAACTAACAATAATAAGTAGATGGACGTAAACGAATTTAGAAAATACGCTACTAAGCACAAAGGCATTAGTAGTATGCATGTAGATAGTTACATAGAATCTTCTATGACTCCATACATTATCGAAGAGCGTTCATTGAACGTTGCTCAAATGGATGTATTCTCACGATTGATGATGGACCGTATTATCTTTTTAGGTACGGGTATCGACGATCATGTTGCCAATATTATTCAAGCTCAATTATTGTTTTTAGAGTCTGTTGATCCTAAAAAAGATATTCAAATTTACTTAAACTCTCCTGGAGGATCTGTGTATGCAGGTTTAGGTATCTATGACACCATGCAATACATTAACCCTGACGTAGCTACTATCTGTACAGGTATGGCTGCAAGCATGGGAGCGGTGTTGTTGTGTGCAGGAGCTGAAGGAAAACGTACGGCATTGAAACATTCACGTGTGATGATTCACCAACCATTGGGTGGTGCACAAGGTCAAGCATCTGATATTGAAATTACAGCGCGCGAAATAGGGAAATTGAAAAAGGAACTTTACGATATCATTGCTTATCATTCGAAACAAACGTATGACAAAGTTGAAAATGATAGTGATAGAGATTACTGGATGACTTCTGAAGAAGCCAAAGCTTATGGTATGATTGATGAAGTACTCGTAAAAAACGTTAGTAAGGCTCAATAATAATATTCGGTCATTTACAAAAAAGACTGTCTAGAAAGTAACATGTCCTGTGATTTTTTCAGGATTGAAAAGATTAGAAAACTGAAATTCAGTTACATTCTAATGCACACACAACAACATTTGTGGGTTTTCAATACTTTATAGACAGTCTTTTTTTATTAATTTGCAGTTATGGAAAAGGGTGAAATAAAGTGTTCCTTTTGTGGGAGATCAAAAAGTGAAGTAAATGTGCTTATCGCAGGTATTTCTGGACATATTTGCGACAATTGTATTACACAAGCTACTGGTATTGTCAAAGAAGAACTAGTCATGAAGTCGAATGACGAATTGAGTACTGAGCTTGAACTAAAGAAACCACAAGAAATAAAAGAATTTATTGATGACTATGTTATTGGTCAAGACCAAGCAAAACGGGTGTTGAGTGTAGCTGTTTACAACCACTACAAGCGTCTTTTGCAGCAGTCTGATGATGATGATATAGAAATCGAAAAATCAAACATCATCCTTGTTGGAGAAACAGGAACTGGTAAGACTTTGCTAGCAAAAACCATTGCGCGTATGCTTGACGTTCCTTTTTGTATTGCCGATGCTACCATACTTACCGAAGCGGGTTATGTGGGTGAAGATGTAGAGAGTATTCTTTCTCGCTTATTGCAATCTGCAGATTACGATGTAAAAAAAGCAGAACGAGGAATTGTATTTATTGATGAAATAGATAAAATTGCGCGTAAAAGCGACAACGCATCTATCACACGTGATGTGTCTGGAGAAGGTGTTCAGCAGGCATTACTAAAATTATTGGAAGGTGCTGTTGTGAGTGTCCCACCGCAAGGAGGAAGAAAACACCCAGAGCAAAAACTGATTCAAATAAATACACGTAACATCTTGTTTGTTTGTGGTGGCGCATTTGCCGACATCAAAAACATTATTCAACGACGTGTTAAGACTAGCGCAATAGGGTATAGCTCTAGCAGCGAAAACCAGCAGATTGACGACAATAACATGTTGCAATATATTTCTCCACAAGATTTAAAAAGCTTTGGATTGATTCCTGAGCTAATTGGACGTTTCCCTGTATTGTCGCACCTAAATCCTTTGGATGCACCAACATTGAGAAGAATCTTAACAGAACCTCACAACGCGTTGATAAAACAATACGTGAAGCTGTTTGAAATGGACAACATTCAATTGAGTTTCGATAAAAAAGTATTTGACTACATTGTTGAAAAAGCATTGGAATACAAATTAGGTGCGCGTGGTTTGCGTTCTATTTGCGAGTCTATTATGACAGAAGCTATGTACGAACTGCCATCACAAGAAGATGTAACCGAATTTAAAGTAACGATTGCTTACGCAAAGAAGCAATTCAACAAATCTGAAATAAGCAAACTGAAAGTAGCTTAAACTCATACAACAACTATCAAATGAAGGAGGCTAACTAGCCTCTTTTTTTTGTGCTAAATTTCTTGAAAATTGATTGTTATGCCCAACAATGCTTATTTTATAAAACAAGAAGAGTCGAATTAAAACCAGTATGTATGTTGGTACATATTCACCCAACTCTGTGTGTCGTCCCATTACGTCGATGTTTACGCACCATCTTGCCGTATTAATAAAAAGGATTAACAACTAATTTCAGGCCAGAGGCCTTAATTAAAAGAGCGTAGCCAGAGGCTACGCTCAGCTATGGTTAAATTCTTAAAAAATAAGCTGATTGTCAAGTAGCAATAAAAAACCAGCCCTTCGACCATTTTTTCAGAAATGAAAAACGCTCAGGGAACTGCTTTTTTGGTGCTTCCGAATACTCATTGGTTGCTTGGCACCATGTTTTGCAAGATAGTCGAAGGCTTTGCTCTAATCATGTCGCACGGAGGAAGCTCCCTGAGCGTTGATACGTTTAAAGGTTGGCTGCTTGGCACCATATTTTGCAAGACAGTCGAAGGGGCTGTCTTACATATAGAGGGCGGTGCTTAGAAAAAATTAACTACCCTTATTCAAACCATATTTTTTAGCCAAAGCTGGTAGTAAGTCAGGATTACCATTAATGAGTGCTAATTTCTTGGCTCTTCTCCATCCTTTTATTTGTAATTCTCGGTAATAAGCATCATCAATTCGCTGATATTCCTCTAAGTACACCAGGGTTACTGGTAAAAATTTCTCCGTATATCGAGAACCCCGACCTTCTTGGTGTTCAGTTAATCTAACGCTTATGTTTTTGGTGCTTCCTGTATAAAAGCTGCCATTACTACATTCTAATATGTAAACAAATCCTGCCACACTGTTAAATTCCTAAAAAATAAGTTGGTTGTCAAGTAGCAATAAAAAAACCAGCCCTTCGACCAGT